>DASQPY010000734.1:0-4142 GCA_035643735.1 Actinoallomurus sp.
ACCGGGCGGCGTGTACCGCGACGGCTACCCGCAGACGCCGTACGAGGTCGCCAAGGCCCGGCTCGAAGAACACAGCTGCCCCAGCCCCTGAGACCACCGCACCGCCACCATCGCACCGTGCCCTCCGCACCATGACCACTGCACCGCGACCGCCGGCCGTACAAAGCCGAGCGTGGATCTTTGGCGCACCCGCCGCGCGCGCCTCAAGGGGACAAAAGAGACAATCGCCTGGTCACCCCCTTGAGAGGAAGGCTTTACGTGTCCAACACCCAGGCTGCAGTGGTTCGTCCGGCGGTACTCGGCGACCTCGTCCCGGGTCGGCTGGTCCGGGACATCGCCCTCGTCGCCGGCGCGGCCGTCTTCGTCGGCGTGGCCGCGCAGATCAGCGTGCCCGTGCCGGGTACACCGGTGCCGGTGAGCGGGCAGACGTTCGCCGTCCTGCTGTCGGGCGCCGCGCTCGGGCTGAACCGCTCCGTCCTCGCCATGGCCCTGTACGCGCTGACCGGCGTGCTGGGCGTGCCGTGGTTCGCCGGGGGCGCCTCCGGCTGGCACTTCGCGTCCTTCGGCTACGTGCTCGGCTTCGTGCTGGCAGGTGCGCTCGTCGGTGCCCTGGCCGCCCGCGGCGGGGACCGGTCACCACTGCGTACCGTCGCCACGATGACGCTCGGCACACTGCTCATCTATGTGGTCGGCGTGCCCTGGCTGATGGCCATGACGCATTCGGACCTGAGCGCCGCGCTGTCGATGGGCGTGCGCCCGTTCCTCGTCGGTGACGCTCTGAAGGTGCTGCTCGCCGCGGGTCTGCTCCCGGGCGCCTGGCGGCTCGTCCGGCGTTAGAGCGTGTCCTGCGATCCCGCACTGCTCGCCGGGCCGTCGGCCTCGAAATGATGTGCCAGGTATCCGGTGATCAGCCGCTCCACCTCGGCGAGCAGCGCGGGATCCCCGTCGCGTACATCGCGGAAGGCCAGCTTGAGGACCGCGTCGGCGGCCTCCACGGCGACCGCGAGCGCACGGGCCAGCTCCTCGGTGTCGGGTACCGCGAACGCCTCGACGAGCAGGGCCCGCAGCCGGTCCGCGACCACCGCGTTGTTCTCCTCACCGGCGTCGAGCAGGCGTACGTCGGCGATGTCGCCGAAGCGCAGCACGCGAAAGCCCGGGACGGTGCGGTGCATGTCGACGAAGGTGTCGATGACCGTGCCGACCGCGTCGTACCAGTGCGCGAAGTCACCCGCGGCGAGGCCGTGCGCCACCCGCTCGCCGAACATCTCCAGGTTGCGCAGGGCCAGTTCCTGCGCGATCGCCCGCTTGTCGGGAAAGAACTGGTAAACCGAGCCGATCGCGACATCCGCGCGCTGGGCGACCTTCGTCGTGGACAGGCCGTCATAGCCGTTCTCCTCGAGAATTTCCGCACAGGCGTCCAGCATGCGCTGCACGCGTTCGGCGCTCCGCCGCTGGGCAGGCCGTCGGCGCAGCGCCGAGGTATCCGTCGTCACAGCTACAACTATGCCTTTTCCGAGTGCACACACGCCCCGTAGGATCCGGAACCTCCTCACGATTTCTGGGAGATGGCGATGGCCCCGGTCAAGGCGTTTCCGCCCGAATTCCAATGGGGCGTCGCCACGTCGGCGTTCCAGATCGAGGGGGCGACCGGCGAGGACGGCCGCGGCGTCTCGACCTGGGACACGTTCTGCCGGGAGCCGGGAAGGATCCGCGACGGCCACCACGCCGACGTCGCGTGTGACCACTATCACCGCTGGCCCGAGGACCTCGACTTCATCGCCGGCCTCGGCGCGCGTGCGTACCGGTTCTCCATCGCCTGGCCGAGAGTCCAGCCGTCGGGCAGCGGAGCGGTCAACGCGAAGGGGCTGGACTTCTACGACCGGCTCGTGGACGGCCTGGCCGCGCGCGGCCTCGCGGCCGTGCCCACCCTGTTCCACTGGGACCTCCCGCAGCCGCTGGAGGACGAGGGCGGGTGGCTGAACCGCGACACCGCCCAGCGCTTCGCCGAGTACGCGGGGATCGTGGCCGAACGGCTGGCCGACCGCGTGGACCTGTGGATAACGCTGAACGAGCCGATGGTCGTCATGGCGTACGGCTACGCCTTCGGCGTGCACGCGCCGGGCCAGGCGCTGATGCTCGGCGCACTGCCGAGCGCGCACCACCAGCTGCTCGGCCACGGCCTGGCGACCACCGCCCTGCGCGGCGCCGGCGCGCGGAGGATCGGCATCGCCAACAACTACACACCGGCACAGGCGGCGAGCGGCCGCCCGGAGGACCTCGCCGCGGCCGGGGCGTTCGACAACCTGCTGAACTGGCAGTTCACCGACCCGATCCTGCGCGGCGCCTATCCGGACCTCGGCGTGGACCTCCCCCACGTACGCGACGGCGACCTCGCCACCATCGTCGCGCCCATCGACGTGCTCGGGGTCAACTACTACAGCCCGGTGAGCGTCGCCGCGCCCGGCCCGGACGACGCGCTGCCGTTCACCATGACGGAGGTGCCGGGAGCGCCGGTGACCGGGATGGGCTGGCCGGTCGTCCCGGACGCCCTGCGCCGCCTGCTGCTCACCCTCCGGACACGGTACGGCTCCGCGCTGCCGCCCATCCAGATCACCGAGAGCGGCTGCTCCTACGACGAGTCACTCGACGACCAGGCCCGCATCGACTACCTGTCGAGCCACGTGGGCGCCGTACGCTCGGCCATGGACGCCGGCGTGGACGTGCGCGGGTACTACGTCTGGTCACTGCTGGACAACTTCGAGTGGGCGGAGGGCTACCACCCGAGGTTCGGCCTGGTCCACGTTGACTACGAGACCCAGCAACGCACGCCGAGAGCCTCGTACGCCTGGTACCGCGACCTGATCGAAGAATCAGGGGCGGGCGGTCAGGCCGGTGCAGCGTCGTAGAGCGTTCCACTTCTTCAGGGCCTGCTGGCGTGAGGCGCCGCTGAGCGGGCGGGGGATGCCGCCGGAGATCGTGGCCGGTTTCCACTGGGCCTTGAGCACCTTGCGGCCGCTCAGGGTCACTTCGAGGACGCCGGAGTCGGCGGTGCGGCCGCTGGCCGCGTAGAAGAAGAAGTTGCCCAGGCCGTAGTCGATGTAGCGGCCGTGGAAGAACCCGCCGCCGAGGGGGACGTGGGCGTGTGAGCCGACGATCACGTCGGCGCCCGCCTGGACGAGCTGGTTCGCCAGATGTTTCTGCCGTGGCAGCGGGCAGCCCTTCAGCTCCTGGCCCCAGTGCAGGAAGACGATGACCGCGTCGGCCCGCTTCCGCGCCTTGCGTACCTCCTGGATCAGGCGCGGGGCGTTCTTGGCCGAGGCGAGCCCGGCGTGGGTGTTCGTGGCGGTCCACTCCGCGATCAGGTTGTCGTCCAGCACCTGCGTGGCGCCGATCACCGCGAGCTTGGTGTCCTTGACCGTCGCGTAGTAGGGCCGGTACGCGTCCGCGGCGTTCTTGCCGATGCCGACCACCGGATACCCGGTCCGTTTGATGGCCGCGAGCGAGTCGGCCAGGCCGACCCGGCCGAAGTCGACGCCGTGGTTGTTGGCCATGGAGACGACGTCGACGCCCGCCGCCTTCAGTGCGGTGAACGCGCTCGCGGGGGCGCGGAAGTTGAACTCCTTCGGCGCCTTCGTGCCACGCGTCGTGATGGCCGTCTCCAGGTTGACCATGGTGAAGTCGGCGCCCTTCAGCGTCGGGATGGTCGGCCCGAGGGCCGTGCGCGGCGACGACAGCCGGGCGGTGAGCTGAGCGTGGAAGTGCGTGTCGCCGGCGAAGGCGATCGTGATCGGCTGCTTGGCCGCCTCGGCGGTCGAGCCTGGGGTCCGCGGCGCGGACGGTGTGAGGCTCAGCGGCGGCATCTTCGCGTCGCTCTTCTCACTGCACGCCGACGCGGACACGGCCAGTCCGGTCGCCACGGCCAGGACAACGGGGAGCAACGGTCTTCGCATCGCATTCACCACCTCGGGTAGATCGCACAGAATGCCACGTCCGGGGCCTTGACCGCGCTTCGGCAGTACGTAGCGTTCATACGGCCGGACTTTTCTGGTCGATTCCGGGGGAGATGATCGTGCTCGACATCGCGCTGGTCCGCGCCGAGACACCGGGATGCGCGGAGGTGGTTCACTTCAACAACGCGGGGG
>DASQPY010000735.1:0-4515 GCA_035643735.1 Actinoallomurus sp.
CAGCTGCTGCCCGACGACGCGATCATCGTGCTGGAGTCGCCGTCGAGCACCATCGCGCTGCGCAACCGCCTGCGGATCTCGCGGCCCGGCAGCTACTACTTCGGCGCGGCCGGTGGCCTGGGCTTCGGCCTCGCCGCCGCGCTCGGCGTGCAGCTCGCGCAGCCGTCGCGACCGGTGGTGTGCGTCCTGGGCGAGGGCTCGGCGCAGTACGCGATCACCGGGTTCTGGACCGCCAAGGCCTACAACATCCCGGTCACGTTCCTGGTGCTGCGCAACAGCGAGTATTCGATCCTCAAGTGGTTCTCGACGCTGGAGCAGGTCGAGGGGGCGCCGGGGCTCGACCTGCCGGCGCTCGACGTCGCCGCCACGGCCGCCAGCTACGGCGTGCCGTCGGTCTCGGTGACCGGGCGCGAGGAGTTGCACGCCGCGCTGGCCGAGGCGCTGGCCGCGCAGGACGGGCCGCGCCTGGTCGAGGTCGGCGTCCTGCCCGGGATGGCGATGGTCTAGACCCTATGGCCGGTGACCCGTGGGGTTGACCGGTGGCAGGTGAAGGCCGGACGCTCCTCGCGGGGGTTTGTCTGGCCGGAGGAGAGGCCTCTGGCTGACCCCAGACGTTGGTGAGGAGGTCCGGCCTTGTCCGGAACGATGACGTGGGTCGGTCTCGATGTCCACGCGCGATCGACCGATGCGGCGACGATCGACTCGATGACCGGTGAGCTGAGGAGGGTGCGGTTCGGGCCCGGTGTCGAGGGACCGATCGCGTGGCTGCAGCAACTGCCAGGTCCGGTCAGAGCGTGTTACGAGGCCGGGCCGACGGGGTTCGGGCTCTATCGCGCGGCGACGGCGGCCGGGATCAGCATGCAGGTCATCGCGCCGGGCAAGACGCCCAGGGGTCCGTCTGACCGGGTCAAGACCGATCGCAAAGACGCCGAGCTGCTGGCCAGGTTGTTGCTGGCCGGCTCGTTGACCCGGGTCGTCGTCCCGCCCCCGGAGGTCGAGGCCGCCCGCGAGATGACCCGCGCCCATGACGCCTGTCGCCGCGATCTCATGAACGCCCGTCACCGGGTGAGCAAGATGCTGCTGCGCCACGGCCGCGTCTACCCGAAGCCGACGACCTGGTCGGCCGAGCACCGCCGCTGGCTGGCTCAGCAGCGGTTTGCCGAGCCGGCCAGCGACCTGGTGTTCGCCGATTTGCTGGCCAGCGTCGACGGCCTGACGGCGCGTAAGCAGGCCATCGCGCTGCAGCTCTCCAGGCTGGCCGTCGACAAGCGGTGGTGGCCGACCGTCGCCAGGCTCAGGGCGTTTCGTGGGATCGACACACTGACGGCGCTGTCGATCCATCTCGAGCTCGGCGCAGACTGGCGACGCTTTGAGCGCGCCTGCTCGCTGCCCGCCTGGCTGGGGCTGACACCGTCGCTGAGCCAGTCCGGCGAGTCCTCCAAACAGGGCTCGATCTCTAAGACCGGCTCCACGCTGGCCCGTCGGCTACTCGTCGAGTCGGCCTGGCACTACGGCAAGCAACCCAGGCTCGGCGCGACGCTGGCCAACCGCCAGGCCGGCCAGCCCGACCACATCCTGCAGATCTCAAACCACGCCCAACAACGCCTGCACAAGGTCAACCGCACCATGAAGGCCCGCGGCAAGCCCCACAACATCGTTGTCGTGGCCTGCGCCCGCCAGCTGGCCTGCTTTCTCTGGGCGGCCGCTACCGCCGACTGACCTCTTCACATAGCACTGGTCGGTGGGCCGGGGCGCCGGGCCATCAGCGGCCGGCACGCGCGACACATCTATGAGCAACACCTACAACCACGTGTCACGCTCGTTCCTAGACAGCGCCAGCCGGCAGCACGAAACCGGGCCCTGGGGTCACCAATCCCCGCATCATCAGACTGGCAACGCCGACACCGAGCCCGGCGTCCCGACCCACCGACCACCCCCGCCCGACAGCCGCCAAGCCGACGCGATCACACACGCCAACTTGACAACCCAACGGCCATATCAGATGACGTGCCCAGGGACGTTCCGAACGGCGTGAAGTAGGTCCGGGCCTGCCGAGAGGGTGTGGGTGTCGAAGCTCACACGTCTCAGGGAGGCCCGGAGTGCCGCACCATAGAGCCCGTTTCACCCCGCGTGGTCGGGAGCTGGTTGTTCGTCGTGTCGTTGACGATGGCGAGACGTTCGCCCAGGCCGCGGCCTGGGCGAACGTCTCGAGGTCCACGGTCTGGGAGTGGGTCAGTCGCTGGAGGGGGGCCAGCCTCGAGGACCGCGTGTCGCTGACGTGTCTGACCGACCGCTGCAGCCGCCCGCACACAAGCCCTGAGCGCGTGCCGGCCGACGAGGAGGCGCGGATCTGCGAGCTGCGGCGTCGCACGGGCTGGAGCCCCAGGACAATCGCCGTGGAGGTCGGCCGGCCGCACTCGACCGTTCACCAGGTGCTGCGCCGCGGCGGCTGCTCGCGCCCCGAGCCGTCTGAGCGCCCGCCGGTGATCCGCTATGAGTGGCCGTGTCCGGGCCAGCTGCAGCACATGGACGTCAAGAAGTTCGGCAAGTTCGAGCAGCCCGGCCACGCCGTGACCGGCGATCGCACCAAGCGCTCCCGGCGGATCGGCTGGGAGTACGTGCACTCGATGGTCGACGACTGCAGCCGCCTGGCCTACAGCGAGATCCACGACGACGAACAGGCCGCCACCGTCACCGCCTTCACCACGCGCGCCCTGGACTGGTTCCTTGACCGCGGGATCGTCACCGAGCGGCTGATGACCGACAACGCCTGGACCTACATCCACAACAAGAGCTTCAAGCAGTTGCTCTACGCCCGCGCCATCGACCACCTGCGCACCCGGCCCTACACCCCCAGGACCAACGGCAAGGTCGAGCGCTACCAACAGACGCTGCAACGCGAGTGGGCCTACGCCCTGCACTACGCCTCAAGCGATGCCCGCAGGGCATCGCTGCCACACTGGCTGAACCACTACAACGAGCGACGCACCCACAGCGCCCTCAACAACCGCCCTCCCATCAACCGCGTTCGGGAGGTCACCGGGCACAACACCTAGCGCAGCGCCAGCTCGTAGTCCAGCCACTCGGAGCGTTCGGCCCCGACGCGGTCGTAGACCGCCTGCGCGCGGTGGTTGTCCTTGGCCGTCTGCCACACCAGCGACGGCGCGCCGTGCGCGCGGGCGTGCTCGCCGCAGGCCCCGATCAGCCCGTCGGCCAGCCGCGTGCCCCGCACCGCGGGCGACACGTACAGGTCGTTCATCACCGCCGCCCGCGCCGCGCTCAGCGTCTGCCACGTCCAGAAGAGCGTGGCGAACCCGACCGCGGCGCCGTCGTCGTCGCGCGCCACCAGCTGCAGGCCCTCGTGCGCGGGATCGGCGATCAGCGCCCTGCTCATCGCCAGCAGCGCCGCGTCGGCCGGCGCGACTTCGTAGAAGTCGCAGTAGGCCCGCATCAGCGGGAGGAGGTCGCCGAGATCCTCCTCCCGCACCACCGCGATGGCGGGCATCAGGTGGTCATGCCGGAGAACACCCCGCCCGTGACGTTCAGGACCTGCCCGTGGACGTAGTTGCTCCACGGCGAGCACAGGTAGAACACGCCGCCGGCGGCCTCCTCGGGCGTGCCCGGCCGGCCGAGCGGGATCAACATGGTGGCCATGCCCCGCAGCTGGTCGGGGATGCCGAGCTGGACCTTCTCGCCGTCGATCTCCATCTGGTTCTCGTCGACCTTGGAGGCGGTCAGCCGCGTCTCGATCCAGCCGAAGGCGACGGCGTTGACGTTGATCTTGAACTGGCCCCACTCCTTGGCCAGCGTGCGCGTGAGGCCGACGACGGCGTTCTTGCCCGCCGAGTAGTTGGCCTGGCCGGCGTTGCCCATCGTCCCCGACGTCGAGGAGATGTTGACGATCTTGCGGAACACCTCGACGCCCTGCTCGCGCTCGGCCTTGGCCGGCTCGCGCAGGTGCGGCGCCGCGGCGCGGATGACCTTGAACGGCACCGTGACGTGGATGTCGAGCATCCGCTGCCACCAGTCGTCGCTCATCTTGTGGACCGGCGCGTCGAGCGTGTAGCCGGCGTTGTTGACGATGATGTCGACCTTGCCCCAGGCGTCGATCGCCGTCTGGACGAGCTTGTCGGGCGCGTCGCCCTTGGTCAGGTCGCCGGCGAAGACCGCCGTCTCGCCCGCGATCTCCGAGGCGGTCTGCTGCGCGACGTCGCCGTCGAGGTCGTTGATGACCACCTTGGCGCCCTGCGAGCTGAGCAGCTCCGCGGTCGCCCGGCCGATGCCGCGGGCCGAGCCGGTGACGATGGCCACCTTGTCGTCGAGGACTCCCATGCGCGTCTCCTTGATCGAGATCCAGCTTCAGTGGCCCGGGATCCTAGTTCGCGACGGCCGCGCTCAGCGCCGTGAGGGATCCTGCAGGCGGCCCAGGACCGGAATGCTCAGCAACACCGCCGCCGCGCACACCGCCCACACCGCCTGGTAGCCGTCGGTGCCGGGGAAGACGCCGTCGAGCAC
>DASQPY010000736.1:0-17140 GCA_035643735.1 Actinoallomurus sp.
AACACCGCCTCGGCCTCGCCCTTCGCCCGGCCCTCGGCCAGCCCCTCGGCCAGCCCCTCGGCCAGACCTTGTCTTCGCCGACCATGCGCCATCACCGACATCACTGCCATCTCGGGGCGGGCGGCGGCCTCTTCCGGGTCAGTGATGGCGGGAATTTCTTCTGGTCCAAGCACCTCAGCGCGAAAGACGTAGCCGGGCAAGTCGGTCGGGATCGGCCTGCCGTACCAGGCCGCCGCATCCGAATCGGGACAGACGCACAGGACCGTTACCGGACAGCGCAACAGTAACCAGAGTGCGGCCGCGTACCGGGGCAGCTGACCGCGCTTGGATAACGACCTTTCCTGCTGGACCTCGATGATGATTCCGTGCAACGGTCGACGCTTCGTCGTCGTCCCCTCGGGGTACCGCCGCGACGTGCCGGTCAGCCTCGGCGTGCGAGCAGGTCGGCGACGAGGTCGCCGAACCTCGCGACCGACTCCGCGACGTCGCCGCCGTAGGCGGGCACCGCGAAGTCGTCGGGGGCCTCCAGCGCGCGGTCGAGCAGCGAGCGGAAGGCGTCCTCGTCGGCCGCCAGGGAGATCAGGCCCTTGGCCTCCATGCGCGCGCAGAAACGCTGCTGGTGATCGTCCACGTGCTCGCCCAGGGCCGGGGAGCGCGGCACGACGATCGGACGGCGGCCGTGCCGCCGGCTCTCGGTGATGGTGGTCGGCCCGCCGTGGCAGATGACGACGGCGGCCTCGTCGAGCAGGGAGTTGAGTGCGCCGTGGTCGAGATAGGCGACGCCCTCGGCGCGCCGGGGCGGAGCGGAGGTGCCGTGCTGCACGACGCACTTCACACCCTCGGGCAGCCACGCGTCGACCCACTGGACGAGCCGGTCGAAGGGGTGATGGTCCGTACCGACGGAGACGAAGACCAGCGAACTCAAAGCAGGCTCCCAATGACCTGCGCGCGGGGATAGAACCGGGTCTGTTCCTCCCACTGCACGCAGAACAGGTCGGTGATGGGACGGCAGAGCCTACCGGTGAGCGTCGGAGAGTCCAGCCGGTCGTACACCTCGATATAGACCGTCGGCACGCGCATCACCTTGGCCACGAGGAAGAACGGGAACGCGACGGCGGCGCCGGTCGACACCACGACGTCCGGCCGGTCGCGGCGCATGACGCGGATGGCGAGGGAGAGGTTGCGCACGAGGTTCAGCAGGTTGCGCGTCGTCGGGTGGTACGCCCATACGGCCCGCTCGCCCTCGAGCTGGGACCGTGCGTCCTCGGTGCCGAACGTCACCCAGGTACGATCACGCTCCCGCCACCATGGACGCAGCGCGAGCAGCTGGGCGAGGTGTCCGCCGCTGGAGGCGACGAGCAGGGCGTGCTCCCGGTCTTCGGACATGACGATCAATCTAAACGGAACCCCGAGAGCTGACGACCAATTTGGGAACTGAGGATAGTGTCGTTGCGGGCGCATGACCCTGGGCAGGGATGTATTTCGAGGGAGACCAGCGCATGGCGGCTGATCAGGACGCGCAAGGCCGATTGACGGGGGTGGCGAGACGTCACCTCAAACTCGTGTTCTCGCTGGCCGCCGTGGCCACGGTGGTCGGGGTGCTGGCCGGTCTGTTGCTGCCGGCCAGCGCCAAGGCGACCGCGACCGTCCTCATCAGCCCGCTCGACGGCAACCCCTACTCCACCAACGGCCGGGGCGATGACCTGACCAACCTCCAGTCGGAGGCGGCGCTGGTCCAGGCGGACGCGGTCGCGCAGGTGGTACGCCAGAAGTTCCGCGCCGCCGACCGCTCGAGGGTCGCGGTGACCGTCCCGCCCAACACCCAGGTCCTGCTGATCACCTACACCGGCTCCAGCGCCACCGCCGCCCGCGACGGCGCCCAGGCGTTCGCGAACGGCTACCTCACCTACCGCCAGCAGCGGGCGCAGAGCGTGCTGAACGACCGCTCGGCCAAGCTCCGCGAGCAGGAGAAGAAGGTCCAGCAGGAGCTCAGCTCGACCACCAGGAAGCTGGCCACCGCGTCCGTCTCCCAGAAGTCCTATCTCCAGCAGCGGATCACCGCGTACAACAACCAGCTCGGCGTCATCGACGAGCAGAACAACGACATCGCCGCCACACCCGTCAACGCCGGGTCGGTCATCACCCCGGCGCAGCCGCCCAGCGGCTCGCTCACCACGCGCGCCGCGGTGTTCGGTGGCGTGGGACTCGCCGTCGGCCTGTTCGCCGGCCTCCTCATCGCGCTCGCCCTCGAACGCTCCGACCGGCGCCTGCGGGACGCACGCACCGTCCAGCGCCTCGGCGTCCCGGTGCTCAGCACGGTTTCCTCCTCGGGCGGCCTGGTCCTGGTGACCGCGCCGAAGAGCCGGGCCGGAGAGGCGTACCGCCGGCTGCGTGCCGCGGTCGTCGCCTCGGTCCAGGAACGCCCGGTCACACTGCTCGTGACCAGCGCGACGCCGGCCGCCTCGGCGACGCTGACCAGCTCCAACCTGGCGGTCGCGCTCGCGCACGCCGGCTCCGCCACGATCATGGTGGACGCGAGCTTCTCCGAGACCAGCCCGTCCGCGCTGTTCGGGCTGGGCCAGGCCAAGGGCCTGTCCGACGTGCTGATGCGCGGCACCGACCCGACGCAGTTGCTCGTGAACGCCGACTCCCAGCTGCGGCTGCTGCCGCGCGGTCCCGGCGCCGGCGCCGCCGCCGAGCGCTTCAGCGGTCCGCGCATGCGCGAGACCGTACGCCTCCTGCGCGACAAGGCCGAGTACATCCTCATCAACGCCCCGAGCGTGCACGACGCCAACGCGCAGGCTCTCTGCACGCTGGCCGACGCCGTCCTGATCGTCGTCACGCTCGGCCAGACGACGCGCGCCGACATCGAGCAGGCCTACACCGAGGCCGAGCGCGCGGGCGCGATCGTGATCGGCACCGTCGTGGAAGAGCCCCGCTCGCGCCGGGCGGACACCAGGGACAGCCCACCCCGGTCAGGCCCGCCCCGGCGCGGCGGCCACGCCTCAGGGCCGGGTGGCCCGCAGCGTGAGCCCGACTACTCCCCCGGCACCGCGGTGGCGCCGCGGAGGTCGCGCCCCGTCCCGCCGGGTGCGCCGACGCCGCCCGCCTCGGGCAACACCAGCACGACGGCCACCTCGCCGGACTGGTCGAGGTTCTCCGGCGAGGACGAGATACACCAGCAGCAGCCGCCCGAGAACGCCTCCGACTCCACCGAGACCGCGGTTCACAAAGCGATCGAGGCATGACCTCTGAGCCGCATCTGTCCCGTCTGGCCCGGGGCGGCGCCCTCAACCTGGCCGGTGCGGCATCGGCCGGCCTCATGGGCTTCGCCCTGGTGTTCGCGGTCGCGCACGCCTATCCGCAGAAGGTCGCCGGCGCCTTCTTCGCGGCCACCTCGCTCTTCGTCATCCTGAACGCCGTCGCCGGGCTCGGCAGCGACGCGGGCCTGCTGCGCTGGCTGCCGCGCCACCTCGCGCTCAGCGACCACGGCGCGGCGCGGCGTACGGTGCCGGTGGCCCTCGTTCCCGTGGTCGGAGTGGCGTGCGCGGCGGCGCTCGCACTGATCCTCGCGGCGTCCTCCCTGGCCGGCACCATCGGCGGCGGCCAGGTCGCGCCGATGCTGCGGGTGCTGGCCGTCTTCCTCCCCGTCGCCGCCGCGCACGACGCCATCCTCGCGGCGACCCGCGGGCACTCCACCATGCGGCCCACCGTGGCGATCGAGAAGATCTTCCGCCAGGTGGCGCAGGTCGCCGGAGTCCTGGCCGTGTCCCTCTTCACCACCGACCCGGTCGCGCTGGCGCTCGCGTGGGCGCTCCCGTACGCCGTAGGGCTGGTCGCCGCGGTCGCCTGGTACCTGCGCATCGCGCGAGGGCTCGACGACGGCCCGGCCGACACCCGTGCGCTCGCCGGCGAGTTCTGGCGCTACACCGCGCCCCGCTCGGTCGCGCAGATCTGCCAGACCGCGCTGCAACGCGCCGACATCGTGCTCATCGCCGCGCTGGCCTCGCCGCGTGAGGCCGCCATCTACACCGCGGCCACCCGGTTCATGGTGATCGGGCAGCTCGGCACGCAGGCCGTCCAGCAGGCAATGCAGCCCGCGGTCAGCCGGCTGCTCGCGCTGGGCGACAGGGAGGGCACGGCGCGGGTCTTCGCCGGTTGTACGACGTGGACGGTCGCGCTCACCTGGCCGGTGCATCTGTCCGTCGCGGTCGCGGCGCCCATCTACCTGTCCGCGTTCGGGCACGGCTACGGCGCAGGGCAGTACGCCACGGTCATCCTGGGCCTGGCCATGCTGCTGGCCACCGGCACCGGCCCGGTCGACGTGATGCTGCTGATGGGCGGCCGCAGCGGGCTGAGCCTGGCCAACAACGCCGCCGCGCTCGTGGTGGACCTGGCGCTGAACGCCGTGCTCATCCCCTGGCTGGGCATCACCGGTGCCGCGATCGCCTGGGCGGCCGCCCTGGCCACCCGCAACATCCTTCCGCTCGTACAGGTTCGCCAGATCTTCGGCATGACCCCGGCGGGAGCCGGGCTCGGCCTTGCGGCGGCCTCGGCACTGGCCTGTTTCGGCGTGCTTCCGCTGGCCGCCCGGCTGGCGTTCGGCACGACCGCCACGCTGGCGGGCCTGATCCTCGGCGCCGGCTGCTATGCCGGGCTAATGTGGGCCGGTCGCGCCCGCCTCGCACTTACCGCGTTCGCCGCGCTGCTGCCCGGACGCAGAGCCACCGGAGGAATAGTCAACAATGCTTGATGAGGTACGCCGCCGCCTGCACCCGCAGAGGTTGCGAAACAGCGGCAAGCGCGCCAAGCAGGCGCTGCGCAAGGCCGGCTTGGCACCCAAAGGCCCCGTGTACGGCCGGCTGGCCGACGTAGGACGCGCGGTGCCGATTCCTCCCCGGGCCCGCGTGCTGCTGTCCACGGCCCTGCTCCGCCGGCCAGGACGGATCTCGGTGCCCATCGACCGGATGCTCCTCGGCGCGCAGGGTGGCTGGACCGCACGCGAGTTCGCCGAGCGGACCGATGACCTGCTGTGGCCCTCGACCCGCCTGATCGACGGCCCGCACGTCGACCTGCTGCGACGTGCCGACCCCACCGACGAGGAGATCCTGGAGAGCCCGTACGGCCGCATGGCGCGCCGCTGCATCGACGCGGGCGGCCACTACTTCGGTGCCAGGAGCGACAGCGAGATCATCACCGTGGCGCGCCGGTTCCTGTCCGACGAACGCGACGACGAGCGGCGACCGGCGCAGAGCGGGCGGACCGACCCGATCCTCGTCGCACCCATCCGCGGCAGCGACCACTACCAGGTGCTCGACGGCCACCACCGTCTCGCCCGCGCCGTCGCGCGTGGCGAGGACACCGCGCGCGTCGTGACCAAGTGGATGCCGGTCACCACGCCGCTGCAGGACCTGCTGCTGCGGATGAGCTGGCTGGATGGCACCAAGGAGCTGTACCAGCCGATCGACGGGCCGGAGCTGGCGAAGAGCTGGACGACCGTACGCCGCTGCACCGACCGGCTCGAGAAGATGACCAAGCTCCTCGCCGAGCGCGGCATCACCGGCTCCTACCTGGACGTGGCCAGTTGCTACGGCTGGTTCGTGGCGGAGATGGGCAACGCGGGCTTCGACGCGCAGGGCCTGGAGCGCGACCCGCTCGCCTTTCCGCTCGGCCGGGCGGCGTACGGTCTGCGCGAGGGCCAGATCGGCACCGGTGACGCCGTCGAGCTGCTCGCGTACAGCGACCAGACCTACGACGTCGTGTCCTGCTTCAGCCTGCTGCACCACTTCGTGCTCGGCCGAGGGTCGGTCGGTCCCGAGGCTCTCGTGAAGCTGCTGGACCGCGCGACCGGCAAGGTGCTGTTCATCGACACCGGCCAGGAGAACGAAGCGTGGTTCCGCACGTCCCTCGCGGGCTGGAACGCCGGGACGATCGCGAGTTTCCTGCGGCAGCACACGACGTTCACCGAGATCACCGATCTCGGGCCGGACGATGACGCCCATCCGCCGTACGCCGACAACTACGGACGGCATCTGTTCGCCTGCATCCGCACATGAGAGCCGTCGGCGCGGTCCTGCTGCTCGCGAGCAGCGTCGTCACGGGCGCGCCGGCCTCGACTCCGGCCGCTCCCGCGTCAGCTCACCGCATCGTTCTCGGCGCGACGGGACAGACCCGGCAGGAGATCCAGGAGCGCGAGCACGAGACCGGGCGCCCGCTCCAAGGCGTACGCGTCTTCAAGCGGTGGGACGAACCCGTCTTCGACGGCGGTCAGCAGTGGGCGAAGAGGACCGGCCACACCGTGTTCGTGTCCATCAAGTCGCGGCGCCTGAACGGCTCGAAGATCCCCTGGCGGGACATCGCGTCCGCTCGGCCAGGCACACCGCTGTGGGCCGACATGCAGCGGCAGGCGGCCCAGATCAAACAGTTCGGCGCGCTGGTCTACGTGGTGTTCAACCACGAGCCCGACGCCCAGACCTCGCGGCCGATGGGAGGCCCGGCCGACTTCATCGCCGCGTGGCGTCACCTCATCGACACGTACCGCGCCGCCGGGGTGCGCAACGCCCGCTATGTGTGGACGATGACGGGATGGTCGTTCACGGCGAAGGCCGGTGGCGGGCGCACGCGCGCGGAGCTGTACTACCCGGGGGACGCCTACGTCGACGACATCGCCGGTGACACCTACAACTGGAACACCTGTCACTCGGCGTCGGGCACCTGGCAGAGCCCTGCCCAGCTGTTCGATCCGGAGCGCAGGTTCGGCCTGCGGCACCCCACGAAGGGCCTGATGCTGCTCGAGTGGGGAACGGTCGAGGACCCGGCCCACCCGGGACGCAAGGCGCAGTGGCTGTCGGACGCCGCCCGGGTGCTCGCCGGTCCCGCCTACCGGCAGTTCCGTGCGGCGCTGTACTGGGACGACCAGCACACCGGCAGGAAGATCAGCTCGGCCTGCAACTTCGACTACCGGACCTCGCCCGGCGCGCTGGCCGCCTGGCGCTCGATGGCGACGGCGCCGGCCTTCGCGTTCGCGTCCTCGTGCAAGGCCGGTGACTGCGCGACGCGGGGCCGGCGCTCGCGGCTGCCGCTCCTGGCCGGAGGCGCTCCCGTCGCGCTGATCCTGGCCGGGCTGATCGCCTTCGGCCTCCGCCGGAGGCGGAAAGCCACCCATCGGTGACCGGCCTGCACATACCCCCCGCGAGGCCGTCGCGCAGTCGATAGGCTCGCCTATTCAAGAGACTTGACGAGGAGCTGACCCCCCATGGACATCCGCGTTCGCCGCGCCCTGTTGCCGGCCCTTCTGGCGGCCACGCTGCTGCTGGTGCTCGGCTGGCATGCCGTACCGGCCCGCGCCGCGAGCGTCGACCCCGAGCTCGTCGCGGAGTCCGTCTCCGAGGACGGCTACTACGTCGACTCGAGCGCGTCGTACCTCAAGTCCGACGCCGACCTCGACAAGCTGCGCGAGGCCATCGAGGGCGCGGGCCGCGCGGGCGTCATCGTCCTGCCGGCCGGCGTCTCGACCGCACCGGTGATCAGCAGGCTGCTGCACGAGCCGAACCGCAAGGCCACCTACGTCGTCCTGAGCGGCAACCGGATGCAGGCCGTCTCCAACAACATCTCCGGCTCCCGCGTCAACGGGCTGGTCGCCCGTGCGAGGAAGGCGGGCACCCCCGAGGCGGAGGTGCTGACCTTCCTCAACCTGCTGAGCCCCAAGCACGCGGCCGCGACCGGGCCGACGCAGAAGGCCAGTGGCGTGCCCAGCGCGCAGGCGTCGGCCGGCGGCGAGGAGACGGCCGCAGCGAGCGCCGCCCCGGTCGCCGCGGCGAAGAAGGACTCGGGCGGCAACGGCCTGCTCTACGGCATCGTCGGAGTCGTGATCGTGCTCGTGCTGGCCGCCGGGGGCTTCTTCCTGTGGCGTCGCCGGCAGGGCGCCTCGGACGGCCCCGGCTCGGACGGCCCCGGCTTCGGCGGCCCTGGCCCCGGCGGTCCTGGCTCCGGCGCCACCGGCTCCGGCTTTGGCGGTCCCGGCCCGGACGCCCCATCGGCGTTCTGACCGCCTCAGGCCGCCGGTACGCCTCGTACCTGCGGCCCGCGGTCCGGGTCCGCGACAATTCTGTCGCGTGACCCGGTGATGGCGTGCCAGGATGCACCGTGTCAGCAGACATCGTGAGAGGAGGTGGCCCCGATGATCGCCGAACGTGACATCCGGGCGTCCCTCCTCGCGGCCCGCACGCGCTGACCGCCGCCGGGGAGCCGCCCTCCTACCGGAGGAATCATGTCTGTTTCAGACTTCCGCATCGACGTTCCCGACGACGTACTGGCCGATCTGCGTGAGCGCATCGTCCGTACGCGCTTCACACCGGCCTCCGCGGCACAGCCGTGGGAGGCCGGCACGGACCCCGGCTACCTGCGGTCCCTGCTGGCCTACTGGGCCGACGGGTTCGACTGGCGCAAGGCCGAGAGCGAGCTCAACCTTCTCCCGCACTACACGGCCGACGTGGCCGGGCAGCGCATCCACTTCGTGCACATCCGGGCGGCCCGCCGCCCCGATGGCGCCGGGCGCGGCCCCCTGCCGCTCATCCTCACCCATGGCTGGCCGAGCAGCTTCGTGGAGATGCTGCCGCTCGTCCCCCTGCTGACCGACCCGGCGCGGCCCGGCGGCGCGTTCGACCTGGTCATCCCCTCCCTTCCCGGCTTCCTGTTCTCCGAGCTCCCGCCGGACGGGCCGATGACCCGGGAGGCCGTCGCGCGGACCTGGCACGCGCTGATGACCGAGGTGCTGGGCTATCCCCGGTACGGTGCCTTCGGCGGTGACATCGGGTCCGCGGTGTCGGGCTGGCTGGGCGCCCTGCATCCCGAGAGCGTGGCCGGGATCCACACCATCCATCCGAGCCCGCCGACCGACCTGGAGGACCTCTCCGCGGCCGAACGCATGTTCATGGAGGCCGTGGACGCCTTCGACGAGAAGGACCGCGGATACAGCGAGATCATGGCCACCCGCCCGGACACGATCGCGGCCGCCCTGATGGACTCCCCCGCCGGACTGGCGGCCTGGATCGTGGACAAGTACCGCGCCTGGAGCGACTGCGGCGGTGACCTGGAGAGCCGCTTCGACCGCGACCACCTGCTCACCGTCCTCACGTTGTACTGGGCGACCGGCACGATCGGCTCGTCGTTCCGCCAGTACTACGACTGGGGACACAACCCTGCGCGCCCGCCCATCACCGTGCCGGCCGGGGTCACGCTGAGCGCCGAGACGCTCATGCGCGACCTGCCCAGGTCGTTCGCGGAACGCACTTTTCCCGACCTCCGCCAGTGGCGCGGCCCGACGGTGGGCGGCCACTTCATGGCGACGGAGGAGCCCGAGCTCCTCGCCACGGACCTGCGGACCTTCTTCGGCTCGCTGAGCTGACGACGAGCCCGGCTGTGGCCCCTGGCGGGCCACGGCCGGGCCTGGTCGGCGTTCAGCCCGTGCCCGTGCGCAGCCGCTCGTGGAACAGCTCGTCCTTGGTGGGAAGTGACGTCCGGCGCGAATCGAGACGATCACGAGGAGCCACGGGCGCCTTTCAAGGCCGGGACCGCGGTACGAACGTATGGGCGCCGGGACAACGTCGTGATCCACGAGACCCGCCGACCCGGAGGTCACCCGCCCTCCGGCCGTAGCGACCGGCCCTGCCGCGGGACCGGCCCCCGGGCATGACAGGATCGAACCACAAGATCGACCGACTTCCTCGGCAACGAGGCCCGGACCGGAAGGCGAATGCGCATGGCTCCGAAGATCGCGACCGCCGACAAGGTCGACCGCAGCGCGCTGCTCGACTTCCTTCGCCCGCGCCACCACGGCCTGCTGTCGACCACCCGGTCCAACGGGCGGCCGCAAATGTCCCCGGTCAGCTGCGGCGTGGACGGCGAGGGCCGGATCCTGGTGGCCACCTACCCCGAGCGCGCCAAGACCCGCAACGCCCGCCGCGACGACCGGGTCTCGATCTGTGTGGTGTCCGACGACTGGAACGGCCCGTACGTCCAGGTCGACGGCCATGCCGAGGTGCTCGACATGCCGGAGGCCGAAGACGACTTCGTCGAGTACTACCGCTGCATCGCCGGCGAGCACCCCGACTGGGACGAGTACCGCCAGGCCATGCACCGGCAGAACAAGTCGCTGATCCGCATCACCATCGACACATGGGGCCCGATCGCCACCGGCGGCTTCCCCCCGGGCCACACGGCCTGACGTCCTACGACGCCGCGGCGTCGGGCCAGGCCGACGGAAGCGTGCGGACGAGATGCGAGCCGACGAAGCCCGCGCCCCCGGTGACGAGGACGCGGGACCCGGTACCGAAGACGGTCAGCGGCTGTCCATGATCATGCCGGCCGCGACGGTGGCGTTCGTCGACTCGTCGATGAGGATGAAGCCGCCGGTGAAGCGGTTGCGGCCGTAGTCGTCGGCGAACAGCGGCTGGGTGACCCGCAGGTTGACCCGGCCGATCTCGTTGAGCTCCAGCCGTTCGGCGTCCTCGTGCCGGTGCAGAGTGTTGACGTCGAGCCGGTAGTGCAGGTCACGGACCATCGCGCGGGCGGTACGCGTGGTGTGCTTGATCACCAGCTTGGTCCGCGGGGTGAGGGCCCGTTCGTCGGACATCCAGCAGATCATCGCCTCGATGTCCTGGGTGACCTGCGGCCGGTTGTTCGGACGGCAGATCATGTCTCCGCGGGAGATGTCGATGTCGTCATCGAGGAGGAGCGTCACCGACATCGGCGGATACGCCTCGTCGGCCGGTCCGTCGGCGGTGTCGATCCGCTTGATCCGGGTGGTCAGTCCGGACGGCAGGTGCATGACCTCGTCGCCCGGCTTGAGCACACCTCCCGCGACCTGCCCCGCGTAGCCGCGGTAGTCGTGGAGCTCGGGGTCGGTCGACGCCTGCGGGCGGATGACGTACTGCACCGGGAACCGTACGTCGATGAGGTTGCGGTCGGAGGCGATGTGGAGGTTCTCCAGGTGATGGAGCAGCGACGACCCGTCGTACCAGGGCATGTTCGCCGACCGGTCCACCACGTTGTCGCCGTGCAGCGCGGAGATCGGAATGAAGGTCAGGTCACCGACGGCCAGCTTGGCGGCGAAGGCGGTGAACTCGTCCTTGATCGCCTCGAACCTCCCCTGGTCGTAGTCGACCAGGTCCATCTTGTTCACCGCGAGCACGAGGTGCGGCACCCGCAGCAGCGTGGTCAGGAACGCGTGCCGCCGCGACTGCTCGAGCAGCCCCTTACGGGCATCGATCAGGATGATCGCCAGGTCGGCCGTCGACGCCCCGGTCACCATGTTGCGGGTGTACTGGATGTGCCCGGGAGTGTCGGCGATGATGAACTTGCGCTTGGGCGTGGCGAAGTAGCGGTACGCGACGTCGATCGTGATGCCCTGCTCCCGCTCGGCGCGCAGGCCGTCGGTCAGCAGGGCCAGGTTGGTGTACTCCTCGCCGCGGTCGCGGCTGGTGCGCTCGACGGCCTCGATCTGGTCCTCGAAGATCGACTTGGAGTCGAACAGCAACCGCCCGATGAGCGTCGACTTGCCGTCGTCGACCGACCCGGCGGTGGCCAGTCTCAGAATGTCCATGCTCACTGGTCCCTCACCGCTCCTCACTCGCTCCGCGTCCGGCTTGCTTCGCGGCGTCGAACACTCCACTCGCTCGTCGGGATCGGTCCATGCTCAGAAGTACCCCTCGCGCTTGCGGTCCTCCATGGCGGCCTCGCTCGTCCGGTCGTCGGCGCGGGTCTGGCCGCGCTCGGTGATCCGGGTGGCGGCGATCTCGCCGATCACCTCGTCGAGGCCGGTCGCGCTCGACTCGACGGCGCCGGTGCAGCTCATGTCGCCGACCGTGCGGTAACGGACCGTCGTCTCGAAGGCGGGCTCGTCATCGCCCCGGTTGGAGTAGGGGCTGTCGGCGAGCAGCATGCCGTCGCGCTCGAAGACCATGCGGCTGTGGGCGAAGTAGATGGAGGGGATCTCCAGCTTCTCCCGTTTGAGGTAGTCCCAGATGTCCAGCTCGGTCCAGTTGGACAGCGGGAAGACCCGGATGTGCTCGCCCTGGCGGATCCGGGTGTTGAAGAGGTTCCACAGCTCGGGACGCTGGCTCTTGGGGTCCCACTGGCCGAAGTCGTCACGGAAGGAGAAGACCCGCTCCTTGGCGCGCGCCTTCTCCTCGTCACGCCGCGCGCCGCCGAACGCGGCGTCGTAGCGGTGCTCCTCGATGGCATCCAGCAGGGTCGTGGTCTGGAGGCGGTTGCGGCTGGCCCGCCGCCCGGTCTCCTCGACGACCCGGCCCTTGTCGATGGACTCCTGGACCGAGGCGACGACGAGGCGGATGCCGAGCTCGGCCACCCGCCGGTCGCGGAACTCCATCACCTCGGGGAAGTTGTGGCCCGTGTCGACGTGCATCACCGGGAACGGGATCCGCGCCGGCCAGAAGGCCTTTTCGGCAAGGCGCAGCATCACGACGCTGTCCTTGCCGCCGGAGAAGAGCAGGACCGGCCGTTCGAACTCGGCCGCGACCTCTCTGATGATGTGGATCGACTCTGCTTCGAGGACGTCGAGCTGGGACGTCCGGTAGTCACGCGCGTCGGCTGTGCTGCGCTGCATCGAGAAACGCTCCCGGGTCGGTTCTTACAGGACCGCCCGGATGCCGGCGAGCAGCGACGGCGCCAGTTCCGGGTGGCAGACCAGGATATCGGGCAGATTGGTGTCCTCTTGGTTGTAGGTCAGCGGTGACCCGTCGATCCGCGAGGCGTGGGCGCCGACCGCCTGGGCGACCGCGACCGGGGCGGCCGAGTCCCATTCGTACTGGCCACCGGCGTGGACGTACGCGTCGACCTCGCCGAGCAGCACCGCGGCGACCTTGGCGCCGGCCGATCCGATCGGCACCAGCTCCACGTCGGCGTCGAGGTGATCGGCGAGCCGCCCGGTGAACTCCGGCGGACGGCTGCGGCTCATCGTGACACGGATGTGCCGGGTGTCGACGTCCGGCAGGGACACCGGCTCGGCGGTGGAGAGCGTACGACCCTGGGCGGGCAGTGCCACCGCTCCCGCGGTCAGGGCGGACCGCTCCCAGAGGGCGACGTGGACGGCCCAGTCACCCCGCCCCTCTTCCGCGTACTCCCGCGTGCCGTCGAGCGGGTCGACGATCCACACGCGCTCGGCGTCGAGGCGGGAGAGCTCGTCCCTGCCCTCCTCGCTGAGCACGGAGTCATCGGGGCGCTGTCGCTTGAGCGCATCCATCAGATAGAGGTGGGACTCGCGGTCACCCGCGTCGCGCAGGGCCTTGATGTCGGCGAAACCGCGATCGGCGCGCAGCCTCAGCAGAAGCGCACCCGCCTCGGTCGCCAGATCCCGGGCAAGGGCATGGTCATCTTGCGTCACGGACTTCTCTCTACGTCAGTAGGCGCCGGAACCGCGGGAGACCGCGGACCAGGTCTTCCACAGGATCTGGAGATCCAGAGTCAGAGACCAATTTTCCACATAACGCAGATCGAGGCGGACGGATTCCTCCCAGGAAAGATCAGCGCGACCGCTGACCTGCCACAGACCCGTCATGCCCGGCCGTACGACGAGACGGCGCCGCACGTCGTCGCCGTACTTGGCGACCTCGTCGGGCAGCGGCGGACGAGGTCCGACCAGCGACATGTCGCCCCGCAGCACGTTGATCAGCTGCGGCAGCTCGTCGAGGGAGTAACGGCGTAGCCAGGCGCCCGTACGGGTGACGCGCGGATCGTTCCTGATCTTGAACAGGACGCCGTCGTGGTCGTTGTACTGGACCAGCGCGGCCTTGCGCCGCTCGGCGTCGGCGACCATCGTACGGAACTTGAGCACGGTGAACTCGCGGCCGTCGCGGCCGACGCGTACCTGCCGGAACAGCGCCGGGCCACTGCTTCCCATGCGGATCGCGATCGCGATCGAGGCCAGCAGGGGCGACAGGAAGATCAGCGCGGCGCTGGCGACGGCGCGGTCGAAGATCGTCTTGGCGAGCCGGCGGCCGCCGGACAGCTCCGGGTGCTCGACGTGCAGGAGCGGCAGGCCCGCGACCGGCCGGATCGAGATGCGGGGGCCGGCGACCTCCATCAGCGCGGGCGCGACCACGAGGTCCACATCGTCCTTCTCCAACTGCCAGGCGAGGCGCCGGAGTGCGACGCCGTCGAGCTCCGGGCAGGCCAGCACCGCGACCGTGCCGGCACCGGTCTCCTCGACGACGTCGCCGACGCCGTTGAAGTCACCGACGACCGGCACGCCCTCGATCTCGCGCACCGCGTCCTCACCTCGGGCGAGCATCATCGGCAGGCAGGCCGCGACGATCTGCATGCCGTGATAGTGCTCGCGGCGCAGCTGGCGGATCAGATTGGCCACGGCGGCGCGATGCCCGACGGCCACGACGCGGCGCATGTAGCCGCCGCTCCTCCTCTGCCGGTGGAGCCGCTTGCGCAGCAGGTAGCGGCCGTACAGCGCGAAGCCGGTCGTGAGGGGCAGGGCGCCGACGACGTAGCCACGCGCGACCTCGGTCTTCGTGGCGTACGCGAGGATCGCGACCAGCGCCGTCAGGGCGAAGCCGGCCTGCAGGATGCGGCGGAACTCCTCTGGCCCCACACCGAACAGCTGTCGCTCGTACCCGCGCCCCAGCCCGAGTGCGCCGGTCCACAGGAAGGGCAGCCCGAGGCTGAGCACGATGTAAGGGGTGCTCCAGGGGTTGCTGATCGAGGGGTAGCGGAAGCGGATGCCGAATGCCATGAGACCGCCGAGCAGCGCGGCCGCGAAGTCGAGGGCGAAGGCCTGCCGGGCATAGCGGGACGTCCAGGCCACGACCTGTTCTCTGCTCCCCGCGACGGTCCGAACTCTCGGGCGCGCCTCATTGACGACCGCCATCTCACCCCTTGCCGAGACGTCACATTTGTCCATCTAAGACGATGACGCCCATTAGCCATCCCAGGTTCACGTGTCCGTACTACGTGTGACACACATCCTAGAGTTCACTTTGCTCAAAGGAGGACGCAACAGCATCATCGGAGCTGTGAGTGCAGGCCAGCCTCATCAGGGCCCATATGTCCCCATCGAGGGCTATATCCCGGTTGAGTGCGTTACTTCACGCACCGTGAGGCTCGATGTACTTACGGCTCGGCGTGAAAGGTGTTCTGCGCCCGGTCGAGGCCCTCGGTGAGGATCGCCTCGACCGCGTCGGCCGCTCGGTCGGTGTTCAGGTCCAGCTCCTTACGTTCGGTGGCCGAGAAATCCCGGAGCACGAACGCCGCGGCGTCCATCCGCCCAGGAGGCCGCCCGATGCCGAACCGTACACGGAGGTAGTCGCGCCCGCCCAGGGATTTGGTAATCGAGCGCAGGCCGTTGTGCCCGTTGTCACCGCCGCCGCGCTTGAGCCGCAGCGTGCCGTACGGGATGTCCAGCTCGTCGTGGACGACGATGACCCGCTCGAGCGGGACCTTGTAGAAGTCGCAGAGGGCCTTGACGGGCCCGCCGGACTCGTTCATGTACGACTTCGGCTTGGCGAGCACCACGCGATGACCGGCCAGCCGCCCCTCGACGACGTCGGCCCGCGCCCGGTGGGACTTGAACCGGCCGCCGGCCGTCACGGCCAGGGCGTCGAGCACCATGAAACCGGCGTTGTGCCGGTTGCCGGCGTAGTCGGGGCCGGGGTTTCCCAGGCCGACCACGAGCCACGGGTCATCCGAGGGCATCGATCGATCCTCCCGTAGACTGGTGCTCCAACGCGAAAGGCGCCCCCGAAGGGACGCCCATCGCACTCGCGAGCCTTACTCCTCGCCACCCTCTGGCTTGGTCTCGCCCTCGGCGGCGGCGCCTTCACCCTCGGCTGCGGCCTCACCCTCGGCGGCCTCGCCCTCACCCAGCTCGGCCTCCATCTGCGCGGCCGTCGGCGCCGCGATGACGTGCAGGACGAGAGCGTCGTCCTCGGCGTCGAGCGTCGCGCCGGTGGGCAGCTTGAGGTCCTTGGCGTGGATCGCGTCGCCCACGACCATGCCCTCGACGCTCACCTCGACGGCCTGAGGGATGTGGGTCGCCTCGACCTCGAGTGAGACCTGGATGAGCTGCTGGTCGAGCATGCCGTCCGGCGCGATGTCACCGGTCAGCTGGATCGGGACCTCGACGGTGACCTTCTCGCCGCGCGTCACGACGACCAGGTCCACATGCTCGAGAAAGCCCTTGAGTGGGTCGCGCTGGACGTCCTTGGGCAGTGCCAGCTCCTCGCCGCCGTCGAGCCCCTGCACGCGCAGCAGCACGTTGGCGGACTTCAGCGCGAGCATCAGCTCATGGCCCGGCAGCGAGATGTGACGGGGGTCGGTGCCGTGGCCGTACAGCACGGCGGGCACCTTGCCGGCCCTGCGAGTGCGCCGCGCAGGGCCCTTGCCGAACTCGGTGCGGGGCTCGGCGGCGATGCGTACCTCGGACACGGCAAAACTCCTCGCTGGATAAAGCTTGTCAGTACTACGTCGACGGGATCAGTCGAAATATCGGTGCTCCTCGCGGCACGCGGACTCGGGTCAACAAAGTCCTTCGGCACAGCGTCGGACGCACACGGTCAAGCAAGTCTAGCCGATCGTCATTCCGTTTCGTGCCGAGAGGGCGCCGATCTCAGCTGTGACCGCCGAACAGGCTGGTCACGGAGCCGTCGCTGAACACCTCACTGATCGCTCGCGCGAGCAGTGGGGCGATGGACTGCACCGTCAGCTTGTCGAAACGCTTGTTGTCCGGAATCGGGAGGGTGTTGGTGAGAACCACCTCGGAGATACGGGCGTTCTTCAGCCTGTCGACCGCGGGACCCGACAGAACGCCGTGCGTGGCGGCGACGACCACCTTGGCCGCGCCCACCTCGAACAGCGCCTCGGCCGCCTTCACGATCGTGCCACCGGTGTCGATCATGTCGTCGACCACGACGCACGTACGGTCCTTGACCTCGCCGACGACGTCGAAGACCTTGACCTCGTTGGCGACGTCGGGATTGCGCCGCTTGTGGATGATGGCCATCGGGCAGCCGCCGAGCTCGTCACTCCAGCGCTCGGCCACGCGCACCCGCCCCGCGTCGGGCGCCACCACGGACACCTGGCCGGTGTCGAGCCTGGCCTTGATGTAGTCCGTGAG
>DASQPY010000737.1:0-6077 GCA_035643735.1 Actinoallomurus sp.
CGGCCACACGATCTTCACGCACCGGACGGAGTGCCTGAAAGCGCATGAGAACGGGGCGGGGGGCGATCATCGGCCCCCCGCCCCGCCGGCCGTCACAGGCTGGGCTCGGGCTCCGCGGGGGAGGAGATGCCGGGCGGCCGCTCGACGTCGGACACGGCCAGCCGCTCGTGCAGTCGCCGCAGCGGGCGAGGCAGCCACCAGTTGCGCCGGCCGAGCAGCGTCATGGTGGCGGGGACCATCAGCATCCGGACGATGGTCGCGTCCAGCGCCACCGCCAGCACCAGCCCCACCCCGATCGACTTGATGGGGACGAAGCCGCCGCTGACGAACCCGGCGAAGACCACCGCGATCAGCAGGGCGGCCGCGGTCACGATGCGGCCGGTGCGCTGCAGGCCCTCGACGACCGAGCCGCGCGGACCGGCACCGGCCAGCCAGCGCTCCCGCATCCGCGACAGCAGGAACACCTCATAGTCCACCGACAGCCCGAAGGCGATCGCGCCCACCAGGACCGGGACGGTGAGGTGCAGGTAGCCGAGCCCGTCGGTACCGAACAGCCGTGCCAGGTGCCCGTCCTGGAAGATCCAGACCACGATCCCGAGCGCGGCGCCGATGCTGAGCAGGTTCGTCAGGATCGCCTTGACCGGCAGCAGCACCGAACCGGTGAACGCGAACAGCAGGAGCAGCGTTCCGATGATCACCACTGCGATGGCCCAGGGCAGCCGCGAGGCCAGCATCGACCGGTAGTCGACCATCTCGGCGGAGTCACCGGTCACCTGGACGCGGAACGGCGCCGGCAGGTCGCGGATCTTCGCGACGGCGTCTCGGGAGGCCGCGTCCTCGGCCTTCCCGCGCGGCGGCTCGGCGTGGAGCACGGTCAGCCGGGGGCCCGCCGACTCGACCGTCACGTCGCCGATGCCCGGCACGGCGGCGACGGACCGGCGCAGGCCCGGCAACCCGGGGTCGCTCGAGGGCGCGTCGACGACCACGACGATGTCGCTCGACCACTGCGCCCGGTCGGGGAAGTGGGTGACGAGCCCGTCCCACATCTGGCGGGAGGAGGTGGACTCCGGCAGCATCCGCGGGTCGCCCTGGGAGATGCGCAGTCCGAGTATGGGGGCGGCCAGCGTCAGCATCAGCCCCACGGTGACGACCAGGATCAGCACGGGCCTGCGCTGCACGGCGCGCGCCACCTGCGCGAACCGGCCGCCGTCGGCAGGGATGGGCTTGGCGGGGGAGATCCGGTGTCCGAACCGGCCGAGCAGAGCCGGAAGCAGGGTGAGGGCGGCGGCCATGTCCACCAGCACGACCGCGGCGCCGGCCAGCCCCATCGAGCGCAGGAACGGGTCCGGGAAGACCGTCAGCCCGGCGAGTGCGACCGCCACGGTCAGGCCGGAGAACATGACCGTGCGGCCGGCGGTGGCGATCGTACGGGCGACCGCGGTGGCCACGTCGGGTGCGGTGCGCCGTTCGTCGCGGAACCGGTTGACCACGAGCAGCGCGTAGTCCACCCCCAGGCCGACGGCCAGCATGCTGGTCACCTGGATCGCGTAGACCGAGACGTCGGTGACGGTGCTGAAGGCGAACAGAACGCCGAAGGTGCCCCCGACGCCCACCATCGCGATCAGCAGCGGAAGCCCGGCCGCCAGCAGCCCGCCGAAGATGACCAGCAGCAGGATCAGCACCACCGGCATGCTCAGGAGCTCCGCGCGTGCCACGTCCTTCTGCGCCTGTTCGTCGAACTCGGCGTCCGACAGCGGCCCGCCGGCGACGGCGACCTTGACGTTCTCGATACCGCGCAGGCGCTGGGCGGCGGTCTGGGCCGCGTCCTCCTGCCCCTCACCGGGGGCCAGCGTGACCTCGACCAGCAGCGCGTCCCCGGTCGTGGGTGACGGGAGCGGATCGGACACGCCGGCCACGCCCGGCACCGCCCGTACCTGGCCGATGGCCGTGGCGACGCTCTGCCGCAGCGCGGGCTCGCCGGCGGGCCGGCCGGAGATGACGGCGGTCAGGGTCTCGGGCCGCGGCGCGGCCTTCTCGAGCCGGCTCGCGGCGCCGTGGGACTCGCTGCCAGGAACGGTGCCGATGTCGGACACGAGGCGTCCGAACACCCCGGTTCCGATGCCGAATCCGATGCCCACGATGGCCAGCCAGACCGCGATGACGACGAACGGCCGTCGGACGGCGAACTCGGAGGCCGCTGTGCGGCCGGCCGGGGACGGTCGGTTGGAAGGGGTTCGTGCCATGACAGCCTCCAAGGGAGATGAGCTGCCCTGATGCTCGTCCCGTAGAGGCTGTGGCGGATCGCCGCGAGGAGTGGAGTTGCGTCCCGCTCTCACGACCGAGCGCGCTCGGTCTCAGGAGTGAGCCGGGGGTGGGTTCTCGCCCGGCAGAACCAGACCCGACTCATAGGCCAGCACCACCGCCTGCACCCGGTCGCGCAGCCCCAGCTTGCTGAGCAGGCTGCTGACGTGGGTCTTGACGGTGTGCTCGGTGACGTACAGCTCGCGGGCGATCTCCGCGTTGGACAGGCCGCGGGCGATCTGCCGCAGTGCCTCGGTCTCGCGGGCGGTGAGCGTCTTGAGCCGGGGCTCGCTACGAGGAACGGCCGACGCGGGACGGGACCGCCCGACCACGTCGGCGATGAGCCTGCGGGTCACCGTGGGGGCCAGCAACGACTCGCCGGCGGCCACGACGCGTATCGCGTCGACCAGCTCGTTGCGTCGCATGTCCTTGAGCAGGAAGCCGCTCGCCCCGGCACGCAGTGCGTCGTAGACATACTCGTCGAGGTCGAAGGTGGTCAACACTAAGACCCTCGCGCGGGTCTCGCGGCAGATCGTGGTGGTCGCCTCGATCCCGTCGAGGGTGGGCATGCGGATGTCCATGAGGACCACGTCGGGCCGTAGCTCACGCGCCGCGCTTATCGCCTCGACGCCGTCCGCGGCCTCACCCACCACCTCCAGGTCCGGCTGCGTGGACAGGATCATCGCGAAGCCGTCGCGCACGAGTACGTGGTCGTCGGCGATGAGGACACGTACCGTCTGGATGGCGGGCACGCCTCACTTTAAGGGCAGACTGGCCGCGACGCGATAGCCGACGCCGCCGGGCCCCGGGCCGAGGCTCAGCTCGCCGCCCGCCGTCGCGACGCGTTCCCGCATCCCGACCAGGCCGTGCCCCTTCACCTCGCCGTCACCGGCGGGGCCGCTCCCGTCGTCGCACACCTCGAGCCGCAGCGCGCCGGCCCGCCATCCCAGCCGGACACGGACGCTGCTCGCGGCGGCGTGCCTGACCGTGTTGGTCAGCGACTCCTGCACGATCCGGTACGCGGTCGCGGCGAGGTCCGTCGGCACCGGCCGCGGCTCGCCGTCCTCCTCCAGCGTGACGGTCAGGCCGGTCCGCCGGACACCGGCCACCAACTCCGGCAGCGCGTCGAGCCCCGGCTGGGGCCGCCGTTCCGCCGAGTCCGACCGCAGCACGCCGAGCGCCCGGCGCAACTGCGCCAGCGCCTCCCGCGCCGTGGCCGAGATGGTGTCGAACACCTCCTCGGCCTTGTCGGGATCGGTGCGTACGGCCACCGGGCCCGCCTCGGCCTGGATGACGACCATGCTCATCGAATGGGCGAGGATGTCGTGCATCTCCCGTGCGATCCGCTCACGCTCCCGGGTGGCGGCGGCATCCTGCTCCCCGGCGAGCCGGCGCGTCCGCTCCTCCAGCATCGTGATCCGGTCCCGGCGCGCACGCGCGGCGATGCCGAGCGCGTACGCCATCGCGAACGCGATGCCCGCGACTCCCAGGTTGAGCACACTCTCCTTGGGGATCACGATCGACAGGGTGATCCCGAGGACGGTGCCCGCCACCGAGACCAGCCGTTGCACCGGCGGGCACAGCGCGGCGAAGGTGTACGTGGCGACGAGCTGCGCGGCCGGCAGATCACCCGCCGCCCCCAGAACGGCCAGCCACGTGGTGGTGACGCCGGAGGCCGCGGTCACCAGGAGCGGGCACCGGCGCCGCCAGAGCAACGGCAGCACGTTGGCCGTGGCCAGCGTCACGATCGGCCCGGTGAGATGGCCGTCCATGGACGCCTGGATGATCACATTGATCCAGCACACGATGGCGATGACCACGTCCACGGCGAGCGATGGCAGGCGGCGGGCCCGGTCCGCGGCAAGCCGCCCGTACGCGAGAAGAGTCGGCATCTGATCTGCTCCTGCGCTGGGGATCGCGACCATCAGTATCGGCAGCCGAACCCGCCGCCGTCCTCACTCTCACGAGGGACTGTGCCTGTCCGGGGGGGCGACCCCCCGGAGCCCCCCGATGTGGGGGGCTCCGCCCCCCACGCCCCCGCGGGCTGGGGTCGGTGGGTGGCTTTCCGGATTTATCCAGCCGCACCCCTCAGCGGGCGTCGTACGCGGCCACCACGCGTTTGGGGGCCTTGTTGCGCCATGCGTGCTCGACGAGTTCCTCGACACGCTCCCGTGAGACCTTGGAGAGGTCGACCCGGAGGCCGACGAAGCTCCTCGTGGCGGCGTTACGCCAGACCTCCTCGTAGACGGCGGGGTCGTCGGCGACGGCGGCCGCGGCCTCCTCCTGGCTGATGGAGAACACCGCGGTCGCTTCGCCCTTCTCTCCTCCGGCGAAGGCCTTGCCCCGGACCTTGAACGCCGGCTGCCGGAAGTGGGCGGACTCCTCCACCTCCGGGAACGCGGTCGCGAACCGGCGGATGTCGTCGAGCGTGATCACAACGAAGCTCCTTAGGCGTGATGGAGGAGACGGCCGCGATCGTCAGGTGGGCGACGATGACCATGTCTTGCGTATATCCGCCGGATGCCGGCACCGCAAGAGTGGGCGCACCGTCTCCACAGGAACGTGACGGCAGGATGCGGGCCACCGTCCCCACCGACGCGAACGGCTCACCCGCGCGTCGACACCGGGCCGGTGGGTGAGAAACTCGAAAAAGGGAGGCAGCCTGCGGATATCCGACTTCCGGCGGGCATGGGGGCGGTTTTCTGGGGAGCCACCGGTGTCCCGTCGACACGGCGGCCCGGCGGCCGATATCCGTTGATCAACAAGATCGGGGTATGCGCCATGAAGGCCCTTGTGTACGAGGGACCCCGTACGGTCGGGGTCGAGGACGTGCCGGACGCCAGGATCGAACGAGCCACCGACGCGCTGGTGAGGGTCATCACCACCGGCATCTGCGGCTCTGACCTGCACATGTACGAAGGGCGCACCGACCTGGAGACCGGTCGCGTGCTCGGCCACGAGAACCTCGGCGAGGTGGTGCAGGTCGGTGACGCCGTCGACCGCGTCCAGGTCGGCGACCTGGTGTGCATGCCCTTCAACGTCAGTTGCGGCTTCTGTGAGAACTGCGAGAACGGGCTCACCGCCTTCTGCCTCATCGCGAATCCGGCTCCGGCCATGGCGGGGGCCGCGTACGGCTTCGCGGACCTGGGACCGTACGAGGGCGGCCAGGCCGAACTGCTCCGCGTTCCGTACGCCGACTTCAACTGCCTGATCCTTCCGCCGGAGGCGGAGGAGCGGCAGACGGACTATGTGATGCTGGCCGACGTCTTCCCGACGGGGTGGCACGCCACGGAGCTCGCCGGCCTGCGCGCGGGGGAGACGGCCGCCATCTACGGCGCCGGGCCGGTCGGCCTGATGGCGGCACTGTCCGCCACGCTCAAGAACGCCAGCAAGGTCTTCGTGGTCGACCGCCATCCGGACCGGCTCAAGCTGGCCGAGGACATCGGCGCCATTCCCATCAGCGACGCGGAGACGTCGCCCGTCGACCAGATCCTCGACCAGACCGAGGGCATGGGCGCGGACCGCGGCTGCGAGTGTGTGGGTTACCAGGCCCATGATCCGCAGGGGCGTGAGCATCCCAACATGACCCTGAACAACCTCGTCAAGTCCGTGCGCTTCGCCGGCTCCATCGGCGTCGTCGGGCTCTTCGTGCCGCGTGACCCGCAGAGCCCCGACCCGCTGTACAAGGAGGGCGAGGTCGCCTTCGACTACGGGCTGTTCTGGTTCAAGGGGCAGAGCGTCGGAAACGGTCAGTGCAATGTCAAGACGTACAACCG
>DASQPY010000738.1:0-2705 GCA_035643735.1 Actinoallomurus sp.
GACGACTACGCGATGAGGTGTCGTCTGAGGGGACTGTAGGGCGTCCGGTTACCTCTCTGATCCCACCGGCCTGGCACAGAGAGGTGCCGGACGTCGGACAGGCCCCCGCCAATCCCTGCAGGTAGTAGTGCCCTTTAAGGGGCGGATTGGTACCCTCCTCCCATGACCCCGCAAGACCTCGCCAACCTCGCGCATCTGCGCCGCGCGCGGGATCTGATCGACCGGGAGTACGCGCGTCCGCTCGACGTGCCGACGATGGCTCGCCACGCGCTCATGTCGCCGGCGCACTTCTCGCGACAGTTCCGGGCGGCCTATGGCGAGACCCCGTACAGCTACCTCATGACCCGTCGGATCGAGCGGGCGATGGCGCTGCTGCGCGCGGGGATGAGCGTGACCGACGCATGCATGGCGGTCGGCTGTACCTCACTCGGCTCCTTCAGCTCGCGATTCACCGAGATCGTGGGGGAGACGCCGAGCGCGTACCGCATCCGGGAACACCACGCCGTGGCGGCGATGCCCGCGTGCGTGGCGAAGGTGCGTACCCGGCCGACCAGGGATGCACCGAGCAGAATTCGAGAAGCCGAACGCGCGGCCACCGCCTAGCGTTGTCCCCATGACCATCGCACTCCAGTACTGCCACATCACCGTCAACGACGTGGACGAGTCGCTCGCCTTCTACCGCGACGCGCTCGGCCTCGAAGTGCGCAATGACGTCGCCTCGGGCGGATTCCGCTGGGTCACCCTCGGCAGCGCCACCCAGCCGGGCCTTGAGATCGTGCTCTCGGAACCTCACGCCGGCCGATCCCAGGCCGACGGCGACGCCCTGCAGGAGCTGCTCACCAAGGGCGTCCTGCCGATGACCGTCTTCCGCACCGACGATCTCGACGTGACCTTCGAGAAGGTGCGGGCGTCTGGCGCCGAGGTACTGCAGGAGCCCATCGACCAGCCCTGGGGTCCGCGCGACTGCGCGTTCCGCGACCCCTCGGGCAACATGGTCCGGATCTCACAGGAACCGACCGCATAGCCGGGGGGATGGCCCGACCCCGAGTGGGGTGAGCTGGTCACGGCCGCCGTCGTCGGCTCGGCCACGCTCGGGGAGCTGCGCGACCACGTCCGTGCGGCCCTGCCCGCCCACGCCGGTCCCCGCGCCGTGGAGCTCGTCAGCGAGATTCCCCTGCTGGCATCGGGAAAGCCGGTCCGGGTCGGGCTGCGCGGACGTCGAAGCGGCGATCGGGAACCGGTCCACCTCGCCGGACCGGTCCGGCCGGGTACGCGGGCCGGCACCACCAAGGCAAAGAGGAGGCGCCCGTGGCGCGTACTTGAAAGCTCAACAGAACTACACTCGTACCCGTGACCGAGACGCGATGGCTGAACGCCGATGAGCAGCGCACGTGGCGCGCGTACCTCAACTCCCATCGGCTTTTGCTCGACGCGATCGACGCGCAGCTCCGCCGCGACTCCGGGATGCCGCACGCGTACTACGAGATCATGGTCCGCCTGTCCGAGGCGGAGAACCGCACGCTGCGCATGGCCGAACTCGCCGAGCTGACGCGCGTGTCCGCCAGCCGTCTCTCCCATGCCATCGCCCGTCTCGAGGAGCGCGGCTGGGTGCGCCGGCAGGAATGCCCGACCGACCGCCGTGGTCAGCTCGCCGTGCTCACCGACGAAGGGTTCGCGACACTCACGGCGGCGGCACCAGGCCACGTCGAGGCCGTCCGTACCGCCCTGTTCGACTCGCTCGACGCCGACCAGATCCGCAACCTCGGCGAGATCAGCGAGATCCTCGCCCGCCGCCTCGCCTGACCACGAGCGTCGGCCACGACCAAGCCGGCCGCCCAGCCCCTGAGGCGCGAACCCAGGTGAATCCCCGTCGCGCCCCGGGACGGGCAGCCGTCAGCCGTGGATGGTCTGGTCGGCGAGGTTGCGGCCGGTCAGAGTGACCACGGGCGAGGCTCCCCGCAGGTCCGAGGCGCGGTACCGCGCGGTCACCGTCTGGCTCTCGCCCGGCCACAGGGTCACGTAGTTGTCGCTCCAGCTGATCGGCAGCACCTGGTTGTCGCCGCTGAGCGCATGACCATCACGCGTACCCCGGCGTACGTCGGCTCGCATGAAGACCGCCGGGGTCGACCCGTGTCCGGTGTTCCGCAGAGTGACCGTCGTGACCGCGTCGGCGCCCTCGCGCCGGGTCGACGTCGTCGCCTTCACGGTCGCGGCCGGCAGCTTCTGCAACCCGGTCAGGTCCGCGTAACCGCCCGGCTGGAAGACCGCGCCGCTGCCCTCGCCGAGCGTCTTCCCCCAGTCCACCGCGTCCGGTTTGGTGGACAGCCAGTAGACGTTCCGGCTTACCGTGCCGCCGTCCCGGCGAGTCAGCGTGAGCTCGACGAAGTACGTACGGGAGGTCTCCGAGGGCACCTTCGGGGTCAGCACGGTCTGCACGTCCTGCGACGTCAGACCACTGACCGCGACGCGGCGCTCGTCCCTCACCTTGCCGTTCAGGTCGATGACCCGCGCCGACGCCGTCAGGCCGTTCTGGGTCGTACGCGTCAGGTTGGCGACCTTGACCGAGCCGTCCGCGTAGTCGTACATGATGTGCACCGGCTCGCCCGCCTTGAGCGCGCCGAAGTACACGCCCGGCTGGTCGAAGTCGTAGTTGTAGAGGTTCCAGTGCAGCGACGGCCACGCCTTGTTCAGCATCCAGTAGATGA
>DASQPY010000739.1:0-2341 GCA_035643735.1 Actinoallomurus sp.
GGCGCCGTCACCGTCCACTTCGTCGTGACACTGCGACCCCCGGAGACCACGGTCGGGACGGGCTTCCGTGGGTCGGCGGGTTTCACCGTCCAGCCCTCGGGTGCGGAGAGCGAGAGCTTGAGGCCGCGCACCGTGGAGTCACCGGTGTTGGCGAAGGTCTGCGAAACCGTCTGGGTGGAGCCGGCCTGGGTGATCTTGGGCGCGGTGACCGAGGTGTACTGGGTACCGGTCGTACGATGGACGGTCACGGAGGTGGTCAGCGGAGTGTCGGCGGAGGATTCGCCGACGTGGATGGGGTACGTGCCGTCGAGGACGGTCCAGGCATGCGCTTTGGCGTCCCAGATCCGCAGGTCGTCGGAGTCCAGGGTGAGTGTCACCTGTTCGGTCTGGCCGGCCTTCAGCTGGACCTTGGCGAACGCCTTGAGCTCCTTCGGCGGTTCGCCGGCGCTCTTGGGGTGGCCGACGTAGGCCTGGATGACATCCGAGCCGGCGCGCTTGCCGGTGTTCGTGACGTCGACGGTCAGCCTCACCTTGCCGCTGGTGCCGGCGCCGGCGGTGACGTGGGCCGGACCGCGCAGGTGGGAGAGCTTGAAGGTGGTGTAGGACAGGCCGTAGCCGAAGGGGAAGAGCGGGGTCTCGTTCTGGTCCTGGTACCAGCGGTAGCCGACGTCCAGCTTCTCGCTGTAGTCATAGACGCCGTTCACGGCCGGGTAACGACCGGGCGCGGCGGCCACCGCGGTCTGGGTGTCGGTCTTGGGGAAGCTGACCGGGAGCCGGCCGCCGGGCTCGGCGTCGCCGGTGAGGAGTTCGGCGAGCGCGTTGCCGTCCTCCTGGCCGGGGTACCACGTGTCGAGGACCGCGGGGACCTTGTCCAGCCACGGCATCAGCACCGGGGCACCGGCCCGCAGTACGACGACGGTCCTGGGGTTGGCGGCGGCGACCGCCTCGATCAGGGCGTCATTGTTGCCGGGCAGCGCGAGGGTCGTACGGTCCGAGCCTTCAGTGGAGGAGTCACCGACCACGATCACCGCGGCGTCGGCCTGCTCGGCGGCGGTGACGGCGGCCTGGATCTGCGGGTCGGGCAGGTTCGGGGAGGACCACCCGATGCTGACGGACGCGCTGCCGGCGTTGTCGTAGAACTCCACCCGGATGCTGTGCTGTTGGCCGGCGGTGAGCTGCACCGGAGCGCTCTTGACGGTCTGTGCCCCATGGTCGGCCCAGTTGTCCACGATCAGCTTGTCGTCCAGGTAGACGCGGCTGCCGTCGTCGCTGGTGCCGGAGAAGGTGTACGTGCCGGTCACGGGCGCGGTGATGGTGCCCGTCCAGCGTGCGGAGAAGCCGTCGGCGGGGATGCCGGTGGCCGGGGAGCCGGCGCCCCAGTCGAAGTCGACGTTGGCGTCGTCGCGGGTGACCGTGGGGGTGCCGGTGAGGGTCTTGTTGGTGAAGTACTCGCCTTTGAGGCCGGTCAGGGCGGAGGCCGGGATCGCGGGCTGGCTCGACGTGGTGCCGGCCTTGACGTAGTTGAGGCTCACCGCGTCGCCGAGCCGCGCCTTGAGGCCGGAGATCGGGTCGACCCTCTTGTACGGGGTGACGGCCGAGCTGCCGCCGCCTCCGGTGATCGCGGTGTCGGCGTTGGGGCCGATCACGGCGAGTGAGTGCAGTTGCTTCGTGTCCAGGGGCAGAGTGTTCCTGCTGTTCTTGAGCAGCACGCTGCCGTCCTCGGCGGCCTGCTTCGCGACGGTGCTGTCCTTCTCGAAGTCCGCGGTCACGGGCTTTTGCGGGTCGAACAGGCCGGTGCGGAACTCCAGGCGCAGAATGCGGCGGGCGGCGTCGTCCAGTACGGACTGCGGCACCTGGCCGGCCGCGACGGCCGCGGGCAGTTTTTTGAAGTAGGTGGTGCCGCTGAACTCCTGGTCGAGGCCGGCGAGAGCGGAGGCGACCGTGGAGTGGTTGGCCGGGTAGTCGGTCCCGATCACTCCGTCGAACTTCCAGGTGTCGATGAGGATGTCGCGCAGTATCTGCGCGTTCTCGCACGCGTAGACGCCGTTGACCTTGTTGTACGCGCACATGACGGACCAGACCTCGCCGTCCTTGACCGCCTTCTCGAAGGCCGGCAGGTAGATCTCGTGCAGGGTCCGTTCGTCGATATTGGAGCTCGAGGTCTGGCGCGCGTTCTCCTGGTTGTTGCCCGCGTAGTGCTTGACCTGGGCGGCGACGCCCTGGCGCTGGATGGCCTGGATCTGGGAGGAGGCGAGGTCGCCGGCCAGTTCGGGGTCCTCACCCAGGGTCTCGAAGTCGCGGCCGCCGAGCGGCGTACGGACGATGTTGACCATCGGGCCGT
>DASQPY010000740.1:0-8330 GCA_035643735.1 Actinoallomurus sp.
TCCAGTGTTTTCACCGGCACGGTGTCCCCAGCCGGGTGAGCGCCCTTCTCGCCGGCGCACCCCCGCGGCGGCCTTTCGCGGCTCTTCTGCTCTCCGTGCTCCTTGCCGGCAGCCTGCTCAGCGTGCTGGAGGCGGGTCACGACGCCGACGAGCTCTTCGATCGGGCCGGTGCCCGCGACATCGGCGTGAGCGGGGCGTCATCGCCGAGGTGAGCAGGGCACGGGTGGGGCTCATCGTGATCGTGAGCGCGGGTGTGCTGCTCGCGCTGCTCGCGATGGTCGAGCTTCGCCACGGCCGCCCGCTCCCGGCCGACCTCGCGATTCACCGCTGGGCCGTGCGCCATCGCCCGGACCCGCTGCGCGAGTCGGCGGCCCTCATCACCGCGACCGGCACCGGTGTGGTCCCTTACGCGCTGGCCATGGTGGCCGGGATCATCGCCGGATCCGGCCCGTACGGGCGGGTGCTGATGGTGGTACGGACGGTCGCGGTCCTGCTGGTCGTCCAGCTGCTGCGGCTCGCCCTGGTGACCGCGGTCGGACGGCCGCGCCCGCCGGTCGCGGACTGGGCGGTCCACGTCACGGGCTTCGCCTTTCCCTCCGGCCACACCGTGACGTCCGCGACCGCGGCCGGGATCCTGATCTGGGCGGCGTGTCCGCGCCTGCACGGCGTCGTCCGGACGGTCTTCGTCGCGTGCGTCACGACATGGGCCGTCGCCGTCGGTCTCTCCCGCGTCTACCTCGGCGTTCACTGGCCGACCGATGTGGTCGGCGGCTGGTCGTTCGCCGCCGTGCTGCTGGGCTCGGCGGTCCTGCTCCTCCGCCGGTGGACCGCACGACGCCGATGCGGTGACCAGGCGCCTTCTAGCCGCTGAGCCGTCCATTCCGGCATTTTGCCTGCTGATGACTCGTGGTCCCAGGCGGGGAGACCCTGTCGATCACCCATCGCCGCGCCGAGCTCCGCAGCTTCGCCGACCGGCTGGAGGTACACCGGCGGATCGACGCGACCTTCCGCGCACACGGCGCGACGGAGCTCGCCCGGCTGAAGAACGTCAAGTTCGTCAACCACGATCTGCTCCTGTACCTCCGCGAACTGCGCGGCCGGGACCCGGAGTACCGCGGGGAGTTCCTCGCGCTGGCCCGCTCGTATCTGGCCGGGATGGACGCCACGGTCCTGGAGGAGTGCAACCGGCTGCCTGCGATCGCCGGCTTCATGATCCGCGAGGGCGACCTCGAGGCGGCGATGGCGGCGGCCGACCACGCGCCGAAGAAGAATGGCACGCCGACGCTCTCGATCGAGCCGATCGAACACGAGGGCCGGATCTACTGGTCCGATGCCGCCCTCGAGACGGAACTGGGCCGCCGCATCCTCGACGTCACCGACCTGGGGATCCACTCGGCGCCGCTCGGCACGCTTCGCCTGGGCGGCCGGCTGTCCGCGATGCGATGGGAGGGACGTGAGCTTGTCCTCGCCGGTGACGTCGTCAACCCGCTGGGCCGGATCGCCGACATGGAACCCACCGGAACGCTGGAGATCCGCGACCGTCGCAGGAAGGACCGTGCGTTCAAGGTCCCGGCGACCGTGCGGTACGAGGGCGGCCGGATCGGCTGGCAGGTGAGGTTCGCTCCGGCCCGCAGGATCCGGCCGATCGGGCTCGTCGACCAGACCTGGGGGCTCTGGTTGCGCGTGAGAACGGGCGAGGACACCATCACGGTGCGCCTGACCTCGACGGGGACCGTCCACGACGGCGTCGCGGTGCCCGTGCGGCCACGGCTGAGCCGGATCGCCGGCGACCGGCTGGAGGCCTACGTCGCCGAGTCCGGCGAGCTCGCGCTGCGCATCGTCGGACGCCGGTTTCCCGCCCGGGTCACGCTGCCGCTGCTGCGCCGCGCCGCCAGGACCGAGCCGGGCCGGACGTGGTGGCGGAGCCTCCTGCGTGTCGAAAAGGCGGTGCTCCGCAGGGTCACCGCCCGTGCGACGAAGATCGCGGTGTTCAACCGCATACTCGTCCGGCTGCCGGTCAAGAAGGGCACGGTCGTCTTCGAGAGCCATCTCGGCACCCAGTACTCCGACAACCCCAAGTACATCCACCGGGAACTGCGCGAGCGCGGCACATCGCACCAGGCGATCTGGTCCTACGACAAGAGCGGCCGGGGCTTCCCCGAAGACGCGAAACTGGTCCGGCGGGGCTCGTGGGCGTACTTCCACGCGCTGGCACGTGCCGAGTTCTGGGTCGACAACCAGGGCTTTCCCGCCCGGCTCACCAAACGCCGGCAGACCACCTACATCCAGACCTGGCACGGCTCGGCGTTCAAACGGATGGGCTTCGACGAACCCACGGTCAAGCAGAGCACGGAGAAGGAGCACCTGCGCCTGCGTCAGATGATCGGCCGGTTCGACCATTTCCTGGTGCGCTCAGAACACGACGTCGGAACCCTGGTCAGGGGCCTGGGCGTGACGGCCGAACCGCTGCGCGCCGGTTACCCGCGCAACGACCCGCTGACGGGTGGCGCGCGCCGACACCGCGGGCATGCCGGTGATCGGCATGAGCCACGAGTCGTACGTGGCGACACGGGGGTCGTCCCGGTACCGGCGGGTGAAACGCCACTTCGCCGGCGCCGACCTGCTGCTCGCGCTCACCGGCGCCGACGCCGACGCGTGGGCGTTCGACGACATGTCCAACGCCGGCGCCATGCCTAACCCCGTCCACGTCACGCCGGCCTCGTTCTCTCCCCGTACCGAACCGGTCGTCGTACGGCTCGGGCGGCTGTCCTTCGAGAAGGGCCAGGACATGCTGCTGGAGGCCTGGGCCGAGGTGGCGCCGCGTCACCCGGCCTGGCGGCTGCGCCTGTACGGGACCGGCCCCGAGGAGGACGCGCTGCGGCGCCGCACCGCGGAACTGGGCCTGGACGCGAGTGTGGAGTTTCCCGGGGCGACCTCCGACCTCGAGAGCGCGCTGACCGGCGCGTCGGTCTTCGCGCTGTCCTCGCGCGAGGAGGGCTTCCCCATGTCGATCATCGAGGCGATGGCCTACGGGCTGCCCACCGTCGCCTTCGACTGCACACCGGGCGTACGCGAGCTCCTCACCGACGGGCACGACGGGCTGATCGTGACGCCGGGCAACGTCATCGAGTTCGCCGCCGCCCTCGACCGGCTGATGGACGACGGGCGGCTCCGTGACTCGCTGGGGGAGGCGGCGCGTGCGTCGGTCCGCCGCTACGCCCCTGATGCGATCATCGACCGCTGGGAACGCCAGTTCGCCCTCGTTGACCTGCGATCTTCTACAAGTGTGTAACACTGGGCATTCGTCAGTGACACTGTGTAGTCGAGTCGGAGGCGTCGGTGGAGGACACCGTCACGGGGAACGCGCGGCCGCCGGCCGGCCGGCAGGTCGTCAGGAAGCTCCCGCAGATCACCCTGGTCTTCTGGATCATGAAGATCGCGGCGACGACGCTCGGGGAGACTGCGGGGGACCTGCTGGCCCAGACCATGAGGGTCGGCTACCTCGTGAGCTCGGCGATCCTGGTCGGCCTGTTCCTGCTCACCCTCGTCACCCAGCTCAGGGCCCAGCAGTTCCATCCGGCGCTGTACTGGACGGTCATCCTGTCCACCAGTACGGCCGGCACGACCATGTCGGACTTCATGAACCGCACGGCGGGGCTCGGCTACTTCAGGGGCGCGCTGGTCCTGATCACCGCGCTGGCCGCGGTGTTCGCGCTCTGGAAGATCAGCGGTCGCCCGTTCGACGTCACTCGTGTCACCGGCCTGCGCGGCGAGCTGCTCTACTGGACGGCGATCCTGTTCTCCAACACCCTCGGCACCTCCCTGGGCGACTTCCTGGCCGACGACACCCGCCTCGGTTTCGCCGGAGGAGCGCTGCTGATCAGCGGCCTGCTCGCGCTCGTCGTCATCGCCAGGTACCTCACCGCCGTCTCCACCACGCTTCTGTTCTGGATCGCGTTCGTGCTGACCCGCCCGCTCGGGGCCACCACCGGAGACTTCTTCAGCAAGCCCGTCGCCAAGGGCGGCCTGGGATACGGCACCGTCGGCGCGTCGCTCATCCTCGCCGCCGTACTCCTGACGCTGATGGCCGTCCAGACCAGGCGTTCGCCGGCGATCGCCTGACATCCCGTCAATCTTGCGATGTAGGCCTACATCGAGCGGTTGACGGTCCTGACGTGCCAAGGTCCTCCGTGGGGGCGACGACCCGGCCAGGAGAAGGCCCTAGCGTTCTCAGCGAGCATGACAACCGCATCTCTCGAGGTAGACGAACATGATCAAGGCCACTGGCCTGACGAAGAAATACGGCGACAAGACCGCCGTGGACGATTTGACGTTCACCGTCGAACCCGGGGTGGTGACGGGGTTCCTGGGCCCCAACGGTGCCGGCAAGTCCACGACGATGCGCATGATCCTGGGGCTGGACCGGCCCGTCGCGGGCTCGGTGACCGTGAACGGCCGTGCCTACGCCGACCACCCGGCACCCCTGCACGAGGTCGGGGCCCTGCTGGAGGCCAAGGCCATCCACACGGGCCGTACCGCCTACAACCACCTGCTGGCGCTGGCCGCCACGACCGGCATTCCGCGCCGCCGCGTCGATGAGGTCATCGACCTGGTGGGGCTGCGGGACGTCGCCCGCAGGCGCGCCGGCGGCTTCTCGCTGGGGATGGGCCAGCGGCTCGGGATCGCCTCCGCGCTGCTGGGCGACCCCAAGACGCTGATCCTCGACGAGCCGGTCAACGGCCTGGACCCCGAGGGCATCCTGTGGATCCGCAACCTGCTCAAGGAACTCGCGGCCGAGGGACGGACGATCTTCGTCTCCTCGCACCTGATGAGTGAGATGGCCCTGACCGCCGAGCACCTCATCGTCATCGGGCGCGGCAAGCTGATCGCCGACACCTCGGTGACCGAGTTCATCGAGCGGGCCTCTACGGGGCGGGTCAAGGTCCGTTCGCCCCAGGCGACGCGGCTGGGCGAGCTGCTCGCGGGCCCGGACGTGACGGTGGGGAACATCGAGGAGGGCACGCTGCTCGTCAGCGGGCTGATCAGCGACCAGATCGGCCAGATCGCCTCCGACAACGGCATCACGCTGTTCGAGCTGGCGTCGCAACAGGCCTCGCTTGAGGAGGCGTTCATGGAGCTGACCGGCAATTCCGTCGAGTACCGTGCGCCCACTCCCATCGCAGAGAGGTCCGTGGCATGACCACCGCCACCGCCACCGTCACCCCGGCCGCCCCGGCCGGCAGGGTCACCCAGACACGGGTCCTGTACTCCGAGTGGGTCAAGCTCAGGACCCTCCGCTCCACGTTCTGGTCGCTGTTCGCCGCGATCTTCGCTACCGCCGGCCTCGGCATGCTGTTCAGCTGGGGCTTCGCCAGCAGGGTCAGCGACCACGCGCACCCCATCGACAACGTCGCGACCCTCGCGGTGACCGTGCCGCTCCGGCCGTACGGCATCGCCCAGCTCGCCGTCGGCGTCCTCGGCGTGATGGTGATCACCGGCGAGTACTCCACCGGAATGATCCGCGCCACGCTCGCCGCGGTCCCCGGCCGGCTCCCCGTCCTGTGGGCCAAGGCCGCCGTCTTCGGCGCGGTCGTCCTGGTCCTGATGGAGGTCGTCTCCTTCGTGACGTTCTTCGGCGGCCAGGCGATCCTGTCGACGCAGCACATCCAGGCCACGTTGTCCTCGCCGCAGGCGCTCCGGATCGTCATCGGGGTCGGGCTCTACCTCACGGTGGTCGGCCTGCTGGGCACGGCGCTCGGCACGATCATCCGCAGCACCGCGGGCGCCATCGCCGCGCTCTTCGGGATTCTGCTGGTCCTGCCGGTGCTGGGCGAGGTCCTCAACCTGACCTCATGGGGGAAGCACATTACGCCGTACCTGCCGAGCAACGCCGGCGGTGACCTGCTCACCAACAGCCCCGACCCGGGCTCGCTCGCCCCGTGGACCGGTTTTGGGTACTTCGTCCTCTACGCCGTCATCGCGATGGCGGTCGCGGCGTTCCTGCTCAAGCGCCGGGACGCCTGAACCTCGTGACCGGTCTGTCCATCCCGGTGAGCCCCGGCGCGCTCGTCGCGCGCTGGGGGTCGGGACTGCGGATGTTCTCGGCGCGGCATCCCGCCTCGGCCGATGCCGCGTTCGCCCTCGCGCTGCTGCTCCTGAGCGCGGTCCACCTCATCAAGGACCCGCCGGCGCGACCACTTCTCGCCTGGACGCTGCAGATCGCCCTCTACGCGCCGCTGGCCTGGCGGCGGCGCATCCCGCTCGCCGCCTTCGCCGTGGTCGCCGGGGTGGGGTTCGTGCAGTGGCTCGGCGACGTGCTCCTGGCGACCGGGGACTTCGCCCTGCTCATCGCGCTGTACTCGGTCGCCGCCCACTCCTCGCTGCGCCGCCTGCTGCTCGCCGCAGGCGTCATGGAACTCGGCGTCGCGCTGGCCACCGCCGAGTGGGCGCCGACGGTCAACACAGGCCGGGCGTTCGTGCTGCTGTCCGGGATGTCCACGGCCGCGGCCGTCCTCGGCCTGAACCTGCGGACCCGCCGTGCCTACCTGGCGTCGCTGGAGGACCGCGCCGCCCGGCTGGAGCGTGAGCGCGACCAGCAGGCCCAGATCGTCATGGGGGAGGAGCGCGCCCGGATCGCCCGCGACGTCCACGACATCGTCACGCACAGCCTCTCGGTGATGGTGGCGTTGACCGACGGCGCCGCGTACACACTCCCGGCCTCGCCGGAGCGCGCCGCCGAGGCCATCGGCAAGGCCTCGGAGATCGGGCGCCAGGCGATCGGGGAGATGCAGCGCGTCCTGGAGGTGCTGCGCGAGGGCGAGCCGGCGGGCCACCAGAGGCATCCGCAACCCGGGCTGAGCCAGCTCGGCGGGCTGTTCACCGAGGTACGCGCCGCCGGGCTCACGGTCGAGTGCGCCGTCACGGGGGAGCCGCCGGCCATGGCATCCGGTGCCGAGCTCGCCATCTACCGCGTCATCCAGGAGGCGCTCACCAACATCCGCAAGCACACCGTGGCGGGGACCACGGGCCGGGTACGGATCGGCTACTCGACCGATAGGGTCGAAGTCGAGATCAGCGATGACGGGCCGCTCGCGGTCCCTGTTCCCGCCGCGCCCGAACGCACCGGGCACGGCATCGCCGGCATGAGAGAACGCGTCGCGGTGTACGGCGGCCTGCTCCAGGCCGGACCGCTGCCGGAGGGCGGCTGGCGGGTCCACGCCCGGTTCGAACCGGCCCAGCTCGGAAGCGCCCGATGATCAATATTCTGCTCGTCGACGACCAGCCGCTGCTGCGCATGGGGTTCCAGCTCGTGCTGGAGGCCCAGCCCGACATGACCGTCGTCGGGGAGGCGGGTGAGGGTGCCGAGGCCGTCGCCCAGGTGGCCGCTCTCACCCCCGACGTGGTGCTGATGGACGTACGGATGCCGGGAATGGACGGCATCGAGGCGACCGAGCTCATCACCCGGGACCACGCGGCCTCGCGCGTGCTGATCCTCACGACGTTCGACCTGGACGAGTACGCGTTCGCCGCGCTCCATGCCGGCGCGGCCGGTTTCCTGCTGAAAAACGTCCAGCCTTCCGAGCTGATCGCGGGCATCCGCACGGTCGCGGCCGGCGACGGCGTCGTCGCGCCCCGGCTCACCCGGCGGCTGATCGAGACCTTCACCCAGCAGCATCCGGCGCGGCTGGGCACGGCCACCGACTCCCGGCTGGACCGCCTCACCGACCGGGAGCGCGAGGTGCTGATCGAGATGGCCAAGGGCCGTTCCAACGCCGAGATCGCCGACTACCTCGGCCTGTCCGAGGCGACCGTGAAGACCCACGTCAGCCGCATCCTGCCCAAGCTCGGACTGCGCGACCGCGTCCAGGCCGTCGTCCTCGCCTACCAGACCGGACTGCTCCGGCCGTCGTAACATCCGCTCATCGACGTAAGCGGATCGCGGGCCCCAAGCGTGTACGGGGTGTGAAGCAGCTGGAGTTCCAGGAGTTCTACCAGGCCGGCCGGGACGCCTGCCTGCGGGCGGTCCTGGCGAGTGTGGGCGATCGGCAGCTCGCCGAGGATCTGGTCGCCGAGGCGTTCACGCGGGCCTGGGTGTCGTGGCCGAAGGTCAGCCGGCATCCGGCGCCGTCCGCGTGGATCGTGCGTACGGCGCTCAACACCCGGGTCTCGTGGTGGCGACGGTGGCGACGCGAGGTCGCGCTGGAGGGGGACCACGACGTCGCCGACACCACGGCAGGAGATCCCGACCTGGACCCCGCGCTGCTCACCGCGCTGCGCCGGCTGCCGCAGCGGCAGCGGGAAGTGATCGTGTTCCGGGTCTTCCTCGACCT
>DASQPY010000741.1:0-7056 GCA_035643735.1 Actinoallomurus sp.
TGGTCCGCGGCACGTGCGGCGCCGACACGCTCGTGCGCCTCGCGTACGGCGCGCCGGGGCGCGTCGACCGCGTCTCGTGCCTGCTCGGCGGACTCTTTGGCCTGTTCGAGGATCTCCTGGGCGCGTTCGTGCTCGGCGGCCAGCTCCGGGTCCTCGGCCGCCTGCGTCTCCTGGGAGGAGTACTCGGCCTCGGCCACCCGCGCGCGTTCTTCGGCGGCGGCACGCGCCTCGGTGAGCCGGCCGATCTCCGCCTCGGTGGCCTGCATCTTGCTGCCCAGCGCGTCGACCTGGCCGCGCAGCCGGGCCAGGCCCTCGCGGCGGTCGGCCGCCGCACGCGCGGCGGCCTGCAGGCGGCGTTCTTCGGCCTCGAGCGCGGTCTCGGCCTCGGACCGCTCGCGTACGGACTCGGCGAGCAGCTCCTCCACCGCCTCCAGTCGCGCGGCGAGCACCTCCTCCTGCTCGCGTACCTCGGCGGCCTCGCGCTCCATGTCCTCCGGATCGCGGCCCCGGCGCTCCTCCTCCTGCGCCTCGACGGCATGCCGGTGGCGCTCGGCGGCGACCTCACCGACGCCGCGCAGCCGTTCGCGGAAGGACGACAGGGAGTACCAGGTCTCCTGGGTGCGGACCAGCAGCGGCGCCTGCTCGGCGGCCTCGGCCTCCAGGACGGTCTCCCGCTGCTGTGCCTGGCCGAGGGCCTCCTCCACGGCCGTGTGCCGCTGGCGTACGGCGGCCTCGTCGAGGGCCTCCTGCTTGAGCCGCCCGCTCAGCGTCACCAGGTCGTCGGCGAGCAGGCGGACCCGCGCGTCGCGCAGGTCGGACTGGATCACGGCGGCACGGCGGGCGATCTCCGCCTGCCGGCCGAGCGGTTTGAGCTGGCGGCGCAGCTCGGTGGTGAGGTCCTGGACGCGCGTGAGGTTGGCCTGCATCGCGTCCAGCTTGCGCAGGGCCTTCTCCTTGCGCTTGCGGTGCTTCAGGACGCCGGCCGCCTCCTCGACGACCGCACGGCGCCCCTCGGGCCCGGAGTGCAGGACCCGGTCGAGCTGGCCCTGACCGATGATCACGTGCATCTCGCGGCCGATGCCGGAGTCCGACAGGAGCTCCTGTACGTCGAGCAGACGGCAGGGGTCCCCGTTGATGGAGTACTCGCTCTGTCCCGACCGGAACATCAGCCGGCTGATCGTGACCTCGGTGTAGTCGATCGGCAGCGCGCCATCGGTGTTGTCGATCGTCAGGAGAACCTCGGCGCGGCCGAGCGGCGGGCGCGACGACGTGCCCGCGAAGATGACGTCCTCCATCTTGCCGCCGCGCAGCGACTTGGCGCCCTGCTCGCCCATCACCCACGCGAGCGCGTCGACGACGTTGGACTTGCCCGAGCCGTTGGGTCCGACGACACAGGTGATGCCCGGCTCGAAACGCAGCGTGGTCGAGGACGCGAAGGACTTGAAGCCACGCAACGTGAGGCTCTTCAAGTACAAGCGTCTACCGATCCTTTCCGCGACCGCATGATGCCGGCCCGTGAGATTCGGGGAACCGACCGGGCCCGGCCTCTGCGAACGATACCGGCCGAGACCCCGAACCCGGCGCAGCACCGGCCATCTGACATCCCCAAAAGTGCCGCGATCGGTCCTGATGCGTGGTCTGTCCGGGCGAACCCCGACGCTCCCGCGGCACGGCACCGGGCGGCCGTCGCGACGGATCGAAAAATGGCCTGGTGTTCGGCCGAACACCTGTCTGACGCCGTATTTCGACGGCCTCAACGGGACGAGCGGAAATTCCCCGCACCATCGGGCGATGGGCTGACCTGGGGCGAACATGATCACACATGCATTTCCGAAGTGATTGCCTCACCGTGGTTGTCAAGGAACAACCTTTGGTGAAGTCCGCCCGATGACAATTCGAGGCAGCAAAAAGGGACGTCATGATCGACGTCCCTTTTAAGGAGTGGCCGGACCGTTAGGTCAGTGCCGGTTCGCGGTCGTTGGCGCTGAGCGCCATGACTTCGTTGTCTGCGACCGCTGCGAGCGTGTCGTTCTCGGTCTGGAGCCGTACGAGCTCGGCCTCCAGGTCACGGACACGTTGCTGAAGGCGCCGCATCTCCGCAACCATGCGGGGGTCCGGACCGCCGACGTGGCCGAGTAGAGCCTTCGCCATGATTAAGGGTCCTCCACGCTGAGTGACCAGCAGGAATGATCGCGCACATGAGAGCCGAAATGATGCGCGTAACAACTAGGGTCGCACCGGCAGGAGTGCCGGTCAAGACAGATGTCACAGACGCGTAACAACCTGTCTATCCAAGTTTAGCAGACTTCCCAGAGCGATCACCGTTCGATGAAGCCGCGAAGATCGCCACGCGGCTCTGTCCATCGCTCCACGACACCGTCGACCATTCCCGGCGTCTCCCCACCGCGCAACTGCGCGAGCAGCCTGTCGCAGGCGGCCCGGGGGCCTTCGGCGATCACCTCGACCCGGCCGTCCCTGAGGTTGCTCGCCGAGCCGGCCAGCCCGAGTTCCAGCGCTCTGGAACGTACCCACCACCGGAAACCCACGCCTTGCACGCGCCCGCGCACCCATGCGGTCAGCCGAATCTGCTCGTCCACGTTCCGGGATCCTAGTCCCGCGCGAGAACCCGACCGTATGCCGAAAGTTGCGACAAAAGGCCCATGGCAAGGACCGGCGCAGAGTGCTCGTGGCCGGGCCACGACGGCGATCGAGACCCGTCCGGCGGCGTCGTCACCACGCGCGGGACGGCCCTCCGATTTGATCGGCTAGCACCGCGGTCGAACCCCGACAACCCCGCCTGACGAAACGCCCGTGACCGGACCCGGACGCATGCGGATCGTCGAAAAGCCCCCTAAGGGCACGCCGGAAACCCCCTGCGATCAGTAGCGCGCGCGGCGGGGACGGGGCTGGCACCGCGGACAGGTGTAGGAGGAACGGTTCATGAACGCGTCACGCCGGACCGGGTCGCCACAGCGGGGGCACGGCTCGTCCTCCCGCCCGTACACGTTGAGTGACCGGTCGAAGTAACCACTTTCTCCGTTGACGTTGACGTACAGGCTGTCGAAGGACGTGCCCCCGGCCGTCAGGGCGGCGCCCATGACCTCACGGGTGGCCGTCAGCACGCGCCGCGCCTCGGGACGGGTGAGGGTCTCGGTGGGGCGCGCCCAGTGCAGCTTCGCCTGCCACAGCGCCTCGTCGGCGTAGATGTTGCCCACGCCGCTGATCAGCGACTGGTCCAGCAGCGCGCGCTTGATCCCCGTACGGCGCCGGCGCAGTGCGCGCAGGAACGTCTCCTCGTCGAAGGCCGCCTCCAGCGGGTCCGGCGCGATGTGCGCGATCGGCAGGGGCAGGCCGTCGTCCGTGGTGCCGGTGAGCATCAGGTGACCGAAGGTGCGTTGGTCGATGAAGCGCAGGTCCAGCCCGCCATCGGTGAACGTGAACCGGGCACGAAGGTGCTTTTCGTACGGCCTGTCCGGGTCGCCGACGATCAGCTGGCCGCTCATGCCGAGGTGGGCCAGGAGTGCCTCGTGGTCGCCGACGGGTAGCCAGAGGTACTTTCCCCGCCGCTGCGCGCCGGACACCAGGCGCCCGGTCATCCGCGCGGCGAGGTCGGCCGGGCCCTCGACGTGGCGGCGCGCCGCGCGCGGATGGAGGACCGTCGCGGACGCGACGGTCCGGCCGGCCACCCAGCGTTCGACGCCACGCCGTACGACCTCGACCTCGGGGAGCTCAGGCACGGGTGTTCTCCTCTTTCCGGCTCGCGGGGGACTACCGGCGCGTCAGTCCGTGCCGGTAGAGGAGGAACGCTCGCGAATCGTCGTCCATGCCGCCTCGGCCGCCTGCTGCTCGGCCTCCTTCTTGCTGCGGCCCTCGCCGTGGCCGTAGGCGACACCGCCGACGGCGACGACGGCGCGGAAGCTCTTCTGGTGGTCCGGACCGCTCTCCTCCACGTGGTACTCGGGCACGCCGAGCTCCTCGGTGGCGGTCAGCTCCTGCAGCGAGGTCTTCCAGTCGAGCCCGGCGCCCAGGCTCGCCGACCGGATGATCAGGGCGTCGAACAGACGGTGCACGAGGGCGTCCGCCGCCCTGAGGCCCAGGTCGAGATAGACCGCGCCGATCACGGCCTCGAGCGTGTCGGCCAGGATCGAGGCCTTGTCGCGGCCTCCGGTCCCCTCCTCGCCGCGGCCGAGGCGGATGTAGGCGCCCAGGTCGAGCTGGCGTGCGACGCCCGCGAGCGCCCGCATGTTGACCACGGCCGCGCGCAGCTTGGCGAGCTGGCCCTCGGGCAGGTCCGGATGGCCGTTGAACAGCGTGTCGGTGACGACCAGGCCGAGCACGGAGTCGCCGAGGAACTCCAGCCGCTCGTTGGTCGGCAGCCCGCCGTTCTCGTACGCGTACGAGCGGTGGGTCAGGGCGCGTTCGAGCAGCTCCGGGTCGGGTTTGACGCCGAGCGCCGCCTCGAGTGCGCTGCGGTCGGTCATGGAGTGATCCGGCTTCACGCGGCCCCCCGGATGAGGGCGGCGGCACAGGCAGAGTTCACGGTCTTCCTCCGCGGAAGGTTCCGCGAGAGCGAGGTACACGCCGGGTCGTTCCCGGCGTCCGCCACGGCCTCGGGCGAGTCTTCATCGCGAGACGGGCGGGGGCGGCATGCGCCGCCCCCGGAACGTCCTCAGGCCACGTCGATGACCTGACGGCGGTTGTAGGTGCCGCAGGTCGCGCACGCGGTGTGGGGCAGCTTCTGGTCGCGGCACTGCGGGCAGCGCACAAGCGTGGCGGCCTGGGTCTTCCACTGCGAGCGACGGTGCCGCGTATTGCTGCGCGACTTTTTCCGCTTAGGTACGGCCACGTCAGCCCTCCTGGTCTTCTTGTCGTTGATCCAACATGCCCTGCAATGCCGCCCACCGAGGGTCGACGGCGTCGTGATGGTGGTCCGGACCGGCGTCGGCCAGCCGGACCCCGCAGTCCGTGCACAGACCGGGACAGTCGTCCCGGCACAGCGGGGACAGCGGCAGTGCGAGCACCATCGCGTCCCGTACCACCGGCTCGAGATCGATGAGATCTCCCTCGAGACGGCGTTCGTCGTCCTCCGCGCTCTCGCCGGAACGAGTGTCGGAGTAGACGTAGAGCTCCTGGAGCTCCACCTCGATCGACGAGGTGAGGGGATCCAGGCAGCGCGCGCACTCTCCGGAAAGAGGTGCCCGCGCCGTGCCCGAGACGAGCACGCCCTCCATCACCGCCTCGAGCCGGAGGTCCAGCTCGATCTCGGTGCCCTCGGGAACGCTCACCATCTCGACGCCGAGATCCGCCGGAGCCGGCACGGTGTAGGAGTCCTTGCGCATCGATCCCGGCCGGCGGCCCAGTGTGCGCGTTTCGATCACGAACGGGTCGCGGGGATCGATGCGAGTCAGGTTGTTCCTGCTTCCGTGAGGCATGGCGCATCACCGTCGTCTGGTAAGGTCGATTGGAAAGCGTACCGAATGCGGGCCCGTTCACCCAACTCGGCGGGCGTTCGGCCGCGCCCGCCGCCCGGTCAGGACTCGGAGAAGCGCCGCGTGAGACGGCGCTGGACGGGTTCGGGCACCAGCCCGGACACGTCCCCGCCGTACTGCGCGATCTCCTTGACCAGGCTGGAGGACAGGAACGAGTAGAGCGGGTTGGTGGCCATGAACATCGTCTCGACGCCGGCCATCTGGTGGTTCATCTGGGCGATCTGCAGCTCGTAGTCGAAGTCGCTGACCGCCCGCAGCCCGCGCACGATCACCGGGATGCCGCGCTCGCGGCAGAAGTCCACGGTCAGCCCGTGGAACTTCTCGACGCTCACGTTGCCGTACTCCTTGGTGACCTCGCCGATCATCTCGACGCGTTCTTCGACCGTGAAGAGGCTCTTCTTGGAGATGTTGATCAGCACGGCGACGACGACCTCGTCGTAGAGGCGCGACGCGCGGCTGATGATGTCGAGGTGTCCGTTGGTGACGGGGTCATACGAACCCGGACAGACAACACGGCGCACGAGGTGAGTCCCCTCTGCAAGGAAGTCGTCAGTGGCCTGCGGCGTGACCGTACCAAAGTGTCCCCTCGCCGTAACGACGGGCCCTGTTCTCCACATACCCCGCGGGCCAGCGGACAGGCTCTCCGCGGGTGGCGCGCTCGACGGCGACGAGCGCCCCGGGCGCCAGCCAGCCGTTGTCGCGCAGCGCGTCGAGCATCTCGATGACGGCCTCCGCGGTCACGGCGTACGGAGGATCGGCGAAGACCAGGTCGTACGGCTCGGGAGGAGCCTGCCGGAGCACCCGCTCGACGCGGTCGGTGACCAGCTCGGCTCCCGGCAGGCCGAGCGCCTCGACGTTCTCCTTGATCACCCTCGTGGCACGGGCGGACGACTCGACGAGCAGCACATGGGCGGCACCACGGGACAGGGCCTCCAGGCCGACCGCCCCGGACCCGGCGAACAGGTCGGCGGCGCGCAGGCCGTCGAGGTCGCCGAGCAGCGAGTGGACGGTGGCGAACAGCCCTTCGCGGGCGCGGTCGCTGGTCGGCCTGGTGTCACGGCCGGTGGGCACGGAGATCCGCCGGCCGCCGGCGGTTCCTGCGATGACTCGGGTCACGCACTCAGTGTGGCCCAGAGCGCGTCGCCGCGGACGCCGGGCCGCCCGTGTGCGCGCGCCGGAGGCGCACTCAGTGCTGTGAATTGCTGACAGAACGCCGTCGATCGGCGTTCCAAAACGCTACTTGACGTGACAAACTGATCGCTACCTGTGTGGCAGGTGGGTCCGGCTTCCCGAGGCATGTGGTGGTGGGGATGACGTTGCGGCGCCTTGTGACGAGGCGGCGGGAAGCCCGTTCTCACCGTGGCCGGTTGCCTCCGCCGGCCACGTGGTTACGTTCGCCGCCCCTCCGACTGGAGAATCCTCGATGCGAAAAAGCGTGAGACTGGTCACGACCGCGGGCGTGACGGTCCTGGGCCTCACCGCCATGAGCGGGGTCGCCCAGGCCGACACCGGCGGGCTCAAGCTCCCCGTCGACCTGACCGGCCCCCTGGCCAAGACCGGGCCCCTC
>DASQPY010000742.1:0-4073 GCA_035643735.1 Actinoallomurus sp.
CAGTCCCGCCGATCGCCTCCGCCGGGTCCCGGAGGCCGAGCAAGCCAGAACCTCGGGCGGGATCGGCACCGCCGATGCCGTCGTCGCCGACGCTCACGCGAAGGATTCGGTCGCGCACCCCGACCTCGACCTCGACCTTCGACGCCCGGGAGTACTTGGCGGCGTTGGTCAGGGCCTCGGAGACGACGTAGTAGGCCGCGACCTCGACGTGCTCGGGGAGTCGCCCGTCAGCTCCGACATCGAGGCTGACCGGGATCGGCGAGCGTCGCGCGAGCGTCTTCAGCGCCGGCCCGAGCCCGCCCTCGGCAAGGATCGCGGGGTGGATCCCCTGGGCGATCTCCCGCAGTCCGTCGAGCGCCTCGATCAACCCCGTGACGGCGTGAGACAGCTCGGCCCGAAGCTCAGGAAGCTCGGGCGGCGTAGCCGCCTCGGCAGCGCGCAGCTCGAGCGCCAACGAGACCAGCTGCTGCTGGGCGCCGTCGTGCAGGTCGCGCTGGATCCGCCGCCGCGTCGCGTCGGCGGTGGAGACGATCCGCGCGCGTGAGGCCTGGAGCTCGGCACGGTTCTCGGCGTTCGCCACCGCGGTCGCCACCAGCTCCGTGAAGTCCGTGAGACGCCCCTCGGCATCGGCAGGCAACGGCTGGTCGGTCATCGACGCGACGTTGACCACGCCCCAGAGCCGGCCCTCGACGATGATCGGCGCCCCGACCGTCGAACGCCACCCGGCAGCGGCCGCAACGGCGGCGCCCTTGCCAGGGATTTGCGCGCAGTCGTTGATCCGTGCCGGCCAGTGGGTGTCGTGGACCAGCCGCGCGGCGGTGCCTGGTTCGAGGTTGAATTGCACTCCAATTTGCATGCGGTGGCCGCTCGCGCGCGTCCAGGCGCCGAGCGGGGTCACCGTGCCATCAGTCCCGTAACGGCTGATCGCCGCGGCGTCCGCGGGCACCAGCTGACCGACCTCGGCGCTCACCGCTTCGAAGACCTCGGCGGGCTGCGCACCGCGTGCCACCAACGTCGCCACCCGCCGGAGCGCCGCCTGCTCCTCCGCGAGCCGCCTGAGCTCGTCCTGGGCCTGGCTGTTGGCGATGGCGGTAGCGACCAACTCGGTGAACTCCGCGAGCCGATCCTCGGCATGATCGGGCAGCGGCCCATCCGGCGACCACATCCCCATGGCCCCCCAGACCGAGCCGTCGACGATGATCGGGGCCCCCGCAGTCGCGTTGAGACCGGACACACGGGCCCCGGCAGCGAGCGCGCCCGGAAGGCCGGTGTAGTCCTCGATCCGAGCCGGGCGGCCGGTCCGTCGTACCTGCGCGACCATCGACTGGCCGTCGAGCGGCCAGCGCGTTCCCGGCTGGAGCACGTGGGGACGGTTGCTCCTGACGGCGATGACCGTCATCAGGCCGTCGCTGTCGTAGCGATACACGCCCACCATCGGCAGGTGCATCACTGCGGCAACCTCCTCGGCGACGGCCGAGAACACCGCCGCCGAAGGCGCACCCGAAGCGACGAGCGTCGCCACTCGACGCAACGCCGCCTGCTCCTCCGTAAGCCGCCCCGGCTCGCCCCGATCCGTCGTGTCGGGTTCCGTAGGCCGAGCGAACCCACCCGCCGCATCACGGTACCCAGCAATCGGTGACACGCACGTGGACAACTCGTGGCCGGCCATGATGACCACCCTGCCCGTCTCGCTCACAACAACTGCTCAACGGTGATCGGCAACGACCTGATGCGCCGGCCGGTGGCGTGGTACACGGCATTGGCGATCGCGGCTGATACGCCCACCACGCCGATCTCGCCGATACCCTTGATACCGAGCGGCCGCACGGGGTCTGGCATGCCCACGAAGACTACATCGAAGTCAGCCACGTCCGCGTTGGCCGGAATCAGATAGTCGCCGAACGTCGCATTGACGATGCGACCGGTCTCCGGATCGAACACGGTCTCCTCGAGCATCGTCATTCCGATGCCCATCACCGCACCGCCAATAATCTGGCTGCGAGCAAGCTTCTCATTGAGGACCCGGCCTGCGTCGACAGCCGACACGATCCGCCCGATTCGCAGCAATCCCAGTTCCGCGTCGACGCGGACTTCCGCGAACCACGCCGCGAAGGAGCCGGAGAGCGGCGCGCTCTCACGATCCGCCCGCGGGTTCCTCTCGCCGTCCGCGATTATGTATGGAAGTTCGTGTCGGGCCATTATGTCGACGTACGTTTCACCGATCGAGGGATTGTCGACAAGGTGAATGCCGCCCTTCGCGGCGGTCACTTCGTCCCGGCTGGCGCCCCGCAGCGGCGACGACTCGTCGTCGGCGACGACATCGAAAATCCCGCAGACCAGTTTGTCCACGGCATCGTGGATGGCGCCGCTCAGCGACGTCGCCATTCCCGAACCACCCGAGTACGGCGCGAATGGCAGATCGCTGTCGCCGATCTCGACATGTACCTGGTCGATCTCGAGTCCGAGCAGTTCGGCCGTGACCTGTGTCGCGATCGTGTAGGTGCCGGTACCGAGGTCGGTGGCCGCACTGCGCACATGTGCGGTACCGTCCCGATGGATCGACACCGTGGCCCGGCAGGGTGCCTGGCCCGGCGTGAATGTTACTCCGGCCATTCCGTAACCGACGAGCCAGTTCCCGTCGCGCATCGATCCGATCTCGGGGGTACGTCGGTACCAGCCGAATCGTTCAGCGCCGACGCGGTAGCACTCCCGGAGTGACTTGCTGGACCACGGCTGACCCGACATTGGATGAACCTCGGTGTAGTTGCGCAGCCGCAGCTCGATCGGATCGATGCCCAGTGTGTAGGACAGCTCATCGAGCGCGGACTCCAACGCGAAGTTGCCTTGCGTCGTGCCCGGGCCACGCATCGAATGTGGGCTTGGAATGTGCAGCCGCGCCCGCTGGTCGTGTGTCGCGACGTTCGCGCAGGCGTAGGCGCTGCCGGTGCCCTGCGTGACAGGCTCAATTTGAGCGTCGTCCAGCGCCGCGATCGTCGAGGTGGACTCGTGAGCGACCGCGACCAGTCGGCCATCGTGGGTGGCACCCAGGCGCACCCGTTGCCGTGACTCCGGCCGGTGGCCCAGCGAGGTGAACATCTGTGGCCGGGTCAGCACCAGCTTGACCGGGCGACCGACGACTCGGGCCGCAAGGGCGGTCAAGATCACGTGCGGCCAGCAGCGGAGTCCGCTCCCGAACCCGCCTCCTAGATACGGAACAAGAACCCGGACGTCGGTGTCGGGTAGATCGAACACGGTTGCGAGGGTTCTGCGCGTATTCATCGGGTCTTGATTCGTGTCATGCACGGTCAGTCGATTACGTTCCCAGTGGGCCACCGTGGCGAAGAGCCCCATCGGATTGGGGCTGACCGCCGCTGTGGTGAAGACCTCGTCGTAGACCACCTCAGCAGAGGCCAGCGCGGCGGTGACATCACCGCGGGCGACGTCGTCCGGCCCGTGGCCGAGGCCGGCCAGTCGATCGGGCATCAGGGGGGCACGGGGATCGTCGATCCTCAGGACCGCTGCGGTCGGTTCGTAGTCGATCTCGACCAGTCGGGCGGCGACCGTGGCCTGTTCGCGCGTGCGCGCCACCACGACGGCCACATGCTGGCCTCGGTGCACGACCCGGTCGTCCTTGAGCGGGAATGGAGGCGGGCCATCGACCAGGCTTGCCGGTGCCTCGACCAGGGCCGGCACGTTCTGGTGCGTCAGCACCGCGAGGACGCCCGGCGCGGCCTCCGCCTTCGCGGCGTCGATGCCCCTGATGGTTCCAGCCGCGATCGTGGACTGCACCAGGACGGCATGCGTGAGGTCCGGAAAGGTGAAATCCGACGAGTACGGTGCGGCCCCCGTCACCTTGAGCGGCCCGTCGACCCGATCGACCGGGGCACCGATGATCCGCTCGCGAGCGGCGGTCGTCACGACGGGACCCCCGACACGGTGTGCAGGATCCGGACGATCGTGCGCTCGGCGAGTTCGACCTTGAAGGCGGTGCCCGGGACCGTGAACGGGTCGCCGAGCGCGGCCTGCGCCGCGGCCCGGAACGTTCGGCCAGTGGCGGGTGCCCCCTGGAGAAT
>DASQPY010000743.1:0-5439 GCA_035643735.1 Actinoallomurus sp.
TGGGAAACGGCCGGTGTGGCGGTGCCGCGGGCACCAGCGGTCGGCGTGTTCGAACTGCAGGCGCCGCCCGCAAGGGCCAGCGAAACCGCCACTCCCGCCGCCGTCCATGCCCGTGTGCCGCATTTCCCCATGCTGAGTCTCCCCTTACCGACCCCGAAGCGATCAGTGCACAGCATCCTCCTCTGTCGTGTACGCGCGTGCGCCGGGGTGTCCGTCCGGCTGAGAGCGAGAAGAAAGACAAGACTGATTCTTTTCTCCTAAGCGTTCTAGATTCCTCGGCACCGCCGACGCCCGAGGAGAATGCGATGTCAAAACTCTGGGAAATGAACGCCTGGGACCTGGCGCGCCGTATCCGTGCCCGGGAGGTCTCCAGCCGCGAGGTGGTCCAGGCGCACCTGGCACGGATCGACGAAGTGAACCCGCGCGTCAACGCGGTCACCACAGTCCTGGCCGACCAGGCGCTCGCCGACGCGGACGCCGTCGACCGGGCGCTGCGTACGGGAGAGGCACCGGCCGGGCCGCTCGCCGGTGTGCCCATGACCGTCAAGGAGAACATCGATCTGGCCGGGTCGGCCACCACCCTGGGCATCGCGGCGCTGCGGCACGGGATCCCGGCCGGGGACGCCCCGCACATCGCCGAACTCCGCGCGGCCGGAGCCATCCCCATCGCCCGTACCAACATGCCCGAGTTCGGGATGCGCTGGCACACCGACAACGCCATTCACGGCCCTACCCGCAACCCGTGGTCGGCCCGGCACACACCAGGTGGCTCCAGCGGCGGGGACGCGGTCGCGGTCGCCACCGGCATGACGGCTCTGGGTATGGGCAATGACGGCGCCGGTTCCCTGCGCTGGCCGGCGCAGTGCTGCGGCGTCACCGCGCTGAAACCGTCGCTGGGACGGGTGGGCAACGCCGGGCAGGCGCGTACGCCGACACCGTTCGCCTTCCAGTTGTTCGGGGTGCAGGGACCGGTCGCACGTGAGGTCCGTGATCTCCGTCTGGCGTACGAGCACATGTGCGGACGCGGCGGCGGCGACCCCTGGTACGCGCCGGTCGCTCTCGACGGTCCGCCCGTGGCGCCACCGATCCGGGTGTCCCTGGTCACGGGCGGACCGGACACGGACGCAGATATCGCGGACGCGCTGCGACAGGCCGCCGGGCTGCTCGCCGAGGCCGGCTACCTCCTCGAGGAGCGGCCCGCGCCGCGACTGTCGCGCGCGAGTGAGATCTACACGCAGATCATGTCCCGCTTCGGCCGGATCCATGAGGATCAGCCGCCGGTGGAGACCGTCGCCTCCGCGGGGTTCGCGGAGTTCTGGGCCGCGTACGAGCCGATATGGACCCGCGCCCAGGGCGAGGTGGCGTTCGATCCTCTGATGGAGCGCGCCACGATCGCCCGCGCGTGGAGTGAGTGGATGGACCGGGCGCCGCTGGTGCTGGCCCCGATCCGTACCCATCCGGCTTTTCCGGTCGACGCCGATCTGGATCCGGCATGGCTGGCGGACTGGCCGGCGAGCATGCGCTTGAGCGTCGTGGTGAACCTGCTGGGCCTGCCCGCGGTCGCGGTGCCCGTCAGGGAGGCCGGCGGCCTGCCCCACGCCGTTCAGGTGATCGGCCCGCGCTTCCGTGAGGACCTGTGCCTGACCGCGGCGGCCGCCATCGAGGCGGGCCGACCACCGCTTACGCCGATCGATCCGCGCGAGGAACGTCTGCTGAGCGAGCGGGGCGATCCGGGCTATGTCCAACGATATTGTCGAAGATCTCGTACACACTCAGGAGGGCAGCGCATGGCCGAGACACCGATCACTGCCGAGACCGTCGGACGTCCGCCGTTCCGTGCCGACCACGTTGGCAGTCTGCTGCGCCCGCCCGCGCTGCTGCGTGCTCGCGACGACTTCGCGGCCGGGCGGATCGACGCCGAGCGGCTCCGCGCGATCGAGGACGAGGCGATCCGCGAGGTCGTACGGCGGCAGCGCGAAGCCGGGTTGCGTACGGCCACCGACGGCGAGTTCCGCCGTGAGTCGTGGCACATGGACTTCATCTACCAGCTCGGCGGCGTCAAGCAGGTCCAGGACGGCACGATCAAGGTGGCGTTCCACAACAAGGACAAGACCTACGAGTGGGCACCGCCGTCCGCGCACGTCGTCGCGCCGCTGACCCTCGAAGACACGATCTTCGGTGAGGCGTTCACGTTCCTGCGTGACAGCGCGGACGGGGCCACGCCGAAGCTCACCATCCCCTCGCCGAGCATGGTGCACTACCGCGGCGGACGCTCGGCGATCGACGAGTCGGTCTATCCCGACCTCGACCGCTTCTGGGCCGATCTGACGGCAGCGTACGCCGAGGAGGTCCGGCGGGTGTACGACCTCGGCTGCCGGTACCTGCAGCTCGATGACACGAGCCTCGCGTACGTGAACGATCCCGCCCAGCGCAGGCATGTCGCCGAGATCGGTGGCGACCCGGAACACCAGCACGAGCAGTACATCGCAAATATCAACCGCGTCATCGCGGACCGCCCGGCGGATCTCACGGTGACGACGCACATGTGCCGTGGCAACAATCAGAGCATGTGGGCGGCCGAGGGCGGCTACGACTTCATCGCCGAGACGCTGTTCAACGAGCTCGCCGTCGACGGCTTCTTCTGCGAGTGGGACGACGAGCGGTCCGGCGGGTTCGAACCACTCCGCTTCGTGCCGAAGGGCAAGCGCGTCGTGCTCGGGCTCGTCACGACCAAGCGTGGCGAGCTCGAGAGCAAGGACGACCTCAAGCGGCGCATCGAGGACGCGTCGCGCTTCGTCGACGTCGACCAGCTGTGCCTGTCGCCGCAGTGCGGCTTCTCCTCCACCAAGGAGGGCAACGATCTCACGCAGGAGCAGCAGTGGGCGAAGCTGCGCCTGATCGTCGAGACGGCCGAAGAGGTGTGGGGTTCGCTGTGACGTCGGGTGGCGTCGCGGTCGTCACCGGGGCCGGTTCCGGGATCGGGCGGCACGTCGCGCGGGCGCTGCTCGGGGCCGGCTACCGGGTGGCGCTCGTGGGCCGGCGCGCCGAGGCCCTGCGCTCGACGGCGGAGGGTTTCGAGGACGCGCTGGTGGTGCCGGCCGACGTCGGATCGCCGGAGTCGGTGGCGAGCCTGTTCGAGGAGGTACGCCGTACGTGGGGCCGGATCGACCTGCTCGTCAACAACGCGGGCACGTTCGGCCCCGCCGGGGCGGTCGACGAGATCTCGTATGAGGACTGGCAGCGTGCCGTCGACACGAACCTCACCGGTACGTTCCTGTGCTCACAGCACGCGGTGCGGCTGATGAAGGAGCAGCGGCCGCGGGGCGGCAGGATCATCAACAACGGCTCGATCTCCGCGCACACTCCCCGGCCCGGCAGCGTCGCCTATACCGCGACCAAGCACGCGATCACAGGCCTGACCAAGTCGATCTCTTTGGACGGGCGCGCGTACGACGTCGCGTGCGGTCAGATCGACATCGGCAACGCGGCCACGGAGATGACCGCGGGGATCGCCGAGGGCGCCCTCCAGCCGGACGGGCGCCGGATCCCGGAGCCGACCTTCGACGTCGAGCACGTGGCCCGTGCCGTGCTGTACATGGCCGGCCTGCCGCTCGACGCCAACGTGCAGTTCATGACCATCACCGCGACGAAGATGCCGTTCATCGGCCGAGGCTGAGTGTGACAAGGGGCCGACGGCCACTCGTCGTCGGCCCCAGGAAATCAATGCCGCACTGCGGACGTGCGTGCCGCTCGATGAGAGATGACCTTCGAGGATTGGCGCGCGGTGCACTCGGTCATCCTCGACGGGGCGTTCCGTTGCGTACGGGCGGCCGCATCACGTTCGCCCGCTGAACGGCAACGGCCTGGCACCCTCGTGGGTGCCAGGCCGCGGCGCGGATCAGGTCAGTACCGGTGTGCGGCTTCGTACTGGTCCATGATCTTGCCCAGCTGGGCGAACTTCTCGGTGTAGGCGACCGGGTGGGCGCCCGGCTCCGTCGGGGGACGGTTCGGGTCCTGGTACTGGTCACCGAGGTTGGAGAACATCGTGATGATGTAGCTCCGCCCCTGCTTGCCGGGCAGTGACTTGACGATGCCGGCGTCCGAGCCCGAGTTGCCGACCAGGCCGGTCTTGTGCGCGAACGTCACCTGCGCGCTCTGGTTGCACGGGCGCACGTCGTGGGCGTACGCGTCGCCGTCCACGGTCGTGGTGCCGTCCGCGGCGATCCAGCGGGACGCGGTGAGCTGGGGGATGCCCGGCGCCGGGTAGTCGGCGCCGCACCAGCTCGTGGTCGACAGCACGTCGTTGAAGCCCTGCTGCGCGAGCTCGCTCTTGAAGAACTGCCGGGAGGACGGGCTCAGCGCCGCGCTCGTGACGACCTTGCCGGTCGGCGTCGTCCACAGCTTGCCCGAGCCACCGTTGATGATCATCAGCAGCTTGGCGGTGTCCAGCGACGTCATGGTGACGGGGTTGGACCAGTGCCCGCCGTTCTCCGGGTTGGTCTCCTTCAGCTGCATCGTCTCAAGACCGAGGTCCTGGAACGTCTGGTTGAGCCCGTCGACCGCGTTGTGGTCCCAGAGCAACTTGACAAGTGCGCAGGACGCGGCATTTGACGAGTAGGTGATTGACGCGTCGATGTAATTGCGAATCGTGTCGCTTGACGCGTCATCGCACAGCGAACTGAGCGTGGTCGGCTGATAGTCGTAGGTGTCGTCCAGCTTGATGACACCCTGGTCGACCAGCCGGAGTACGCCGAAGTTGACCATCAGCTTCAGTACCGACGCCGGATAGGGCTCCATGAAATCGAGGGGAGCGCTTTCCCGGCCGGGAACGATGTCGATGGTGCCCTGGGCATGGTTTGTGTACCAGCCGGCGTCATCCCATTGACGCCAGCGAACGGCGTCCGTGTGGTAATTCTTGTCGACCGGGACAACGATTCCGTGCGGATACTGCGGGCTCATCAGCACGGTGCCGGACGAGAGCGGCCGGCCATCCTTGTCCAGCTCGATGACGCTCATGTCGATCTGCGGCTGCTGCGAGATCGGCGCGGGCGCGGCGAGAGCGGCGAACCGCTGTGCGCGCTGCGCCGGCGACGCGGCGTCCTTGTCGACCGACTGGGTGGCGAGGGTATGGGCCTGCGCCGTTGTTGTCGGCGGTGCCAGATCGAGGACCTGTTCGAAATGCAGCTGGTCCATCGCCTGCTGAAGCTTCTGCGCTACGCCGCTCGCGGACTCATTCGAATGCTCGGCCGCCTGGGCCGGCTGGATGGCTGTACCCAGCAATGCCGTCGCCGCCGCGAGACCGACGAAGGCACGCGTACCTACTCCCCGGATTTTCACAGCAGAGACCTTAGTACAGGTAAACATCCCTGATGTGGTGAAATTAGACAGATAAACTGTATCGAGATTTGTGGGAACTCGACGCAACATATTGGGTCATTC
>DASQPY010000744.1:0-12216 GCA_035643735.1 Actinoallomurus sp.
GGCGACGTCTACCCGCCCGACCGCGTGGACGCCGCCCTCGCGGACTACTTCCGCGTCGGCAACCTCACCGCCCTGCGCGAGCTGGCCCTGCTGTGGGTGGCCGACCGGGTGGACGACGCCCTCGCGCGCTACCGCGTCGAGAAGGGCATCACCGAGACCTGGGAGGCGCGCGAGCGCATCGTCGTCGCGCTGACCGGCGGACCGGAGGGCGACACGCTGATCCGGCGCGCCGCGCGCATCGCGGCCCGCGCCGGCCACGGCGACCTGGTGGCGGTGCACGTCGCCAAGGCGGCCGGCCTCGCCGACGGGTCGCCGGAGGTCCTGGCGCGCCAGCGGGCCCTCATCGAGGGCATGGGCGGCTCGTACCACCAGGTGACCGGCGACGACGTGCCGGCCGCGCTGATCGAGTTCGCGCAGGCGGTGAACGCCACGCAGATCGTGCTCGGGTCGAGCCGCCGCAGCCGGTGGCAGTACGTCTCAGGGCCGGGCGTCGGCGCGACCGTCGCGGGCCGTTCCGGCGACGTGGACGTGCACATCGTCACCCACGACTACGCGGGCAAGGGCCGCGGCCTGACGGCCATGGGCCGGACGTCGCTCGGGCGCAGGCGGCTGGTGGCGGGCTGGCTGCTCGCGATCCTCGCCCCGCCCGTGCTGACCGGCCTGCTGTCGATCCGCGGCGAGGGGCTCGGCCTCCCCACCGAACTGCTGTTCTTCCTCGCGCTGACCGTCGGCGTCGCGCTGGTCGGCGGCCTGTGGCCCGCCATCGTGGCGGCGGTCGCCGGGTTCCTGCTGCTCAACTGGTTCTTCACCCCGCCCCTGCACACGCTGACGGTGGCCGAGCTGGAGAACGCCTTCGCACTGCTCGTCTTCGTCGCGGTGGCGGTCGCCGTGGCCACAGTGGTCGACCTCGCCGCCCGGCGCAGCTCGCAGGCGGCGCGGGCGCGTTCGGAGGCGACCACCCTCAGCCTGCTGGCGACGAGCGTGCTGCGTGGCGAGGACGCCCTGCCCGAGCTGCTCGAACGCGTACGGGAGACGTTCGGGCTGACCTCTGTCGCGCTGCTGGAGCGCACCGGCGGGACCTGGGAGCGGGCCGCCTCGGCGGGTCCGGGCCCCTGCGGGCGGCCGGACGACGCCGATGTCCGCGTCGAGGTCAGCGACGTGCTGACGCTGGCCCTGCGCGGCCGCGTCCTGCCCGCCGCCGACCGCCGGGTACTGTCCGCCTTCGCCTACCAGGCCGCCGCGGCGCTGGACCGCCGGCGGCTCGCCGAGCAGGCCAGGCAGGCGCGGCGGCTCGCCGAGGGCAACAAGATCCGTACGGCACTCCTCGCCGCCGTCTCCCACGACCTGCGCACCCCGCTGGCGTCGATCAAGGCGAGTGTCAGCAGCCTGCGCTCCGGCGATGTCCAGTGGGACCCGGCCGACGAGGCCGAGCTGCTCGCCACCATCGAGGAGTCGGCCGACCGGCTGGACCGCCTGGTCGCCAACCTGCTCGACATGAGCCGCCTGCAGACGGGCGTCGTCAACCCGCTCGCCCGGCAGGTGTCCATCGACGAGGTGCTCCAGCCGTCGCTGGCGAACGTGCCCGGCGACCAGGTGAAGATCGAGGTGCCGGAGAACCTCCCGCCGATCGTGGCCGATCCGGGGCTGCTGGAGCGTTCCCTGGCCAACGTGGTGGAGAACGCCGTACGCCACGGCGGCACCGAATCGGTCCGGATCTCGGCGCGCCGGCACGGCGCGGTGGTCGAGCTGCGGGTCACCGACCACGGCCCGGGCGTGCCGGACTCTTCCAAGAGCCAGATGTTCGAGCCGTTCCAGCGGCTCGGCGACCGCCCGCGCGGTGACGGCGTAGGCCTCGGCCTGGCGGTCGCGCGCGGCTTCGCCGAGGCGATCGGCGGCGACCTGCAGGCCGAGGACACCCCCGGAGGTGGGCTGACGATGATCTTCACATTGCCGGTGGAGCCTGGGGAGGCCCCGTGACCAGGGTCCTCATCGTCGACGACGAGCCGCAGATCGTCCGGGCGCTGCGCATCAACCTGCGCGCACGCGGCTACGAGGTCGACGCCGCCCCGGACGGCCGTACGGCCCTGGACCTGGCCGCCCGCCGTCACCCGGACGTGATCGTCCTGGACCTCGGCCTGCCCGACATGGAGGGCGCCGAGGTCATCAGCGGCCTGCGCGGCTGGACGAGTGTGCCCATCATCGTGCTCACCGCCCGGCACGCCTCGGAGGAGAAGGTCGAAACGCTCGACGTCGGCGCCGATGACTATGTGACCAAGCCGTTCGGCATGGACGAGCTCCTGGCCCGGCTACGCGCGGCGGTACGCCGTGCGGCGCCCCCGGAGGAGGACGCCGTGATCGTGACGGAGGAGTTCACCGTCGACCTGGCCGCCAAGAAGGCCACCCGCGCCGGCAAGGACGTACGCCTGACCCCGACGGAGTGGCACGTCCTGGAGGTCCTGGTCCGCAACGCCGGCCGCCTGGTGAGCCAGCAGCAGCTGTTGCGCGACGTGTGGGGCCCGTCGTACACGAACGAAACCGGCTACCTGCGCGTATACCTGGCTCAGCTCCGCCGCAAGCTCGAAGCCGACCCGTCCCACCCACGGCACCTGATCACCGAACCGGGCATGGGCTACCGCTTCGAACGCTGAGAACATGCCTCCGGAGACACCTCGCTAGCGGCCCGCCGGCACGTGCGTACGGGTGCAGCTTGATATCACCATTTCTGCCGGTTTGTTTCTCAGTCGGATGGCTTAGTCTTGCCAATCATGGAAGAGGTGCCCGGCACGAGCGACGAGGGTTCGGGAGCACGCGGTCTGCGCGGGTTCATCCGCCGGCTGACGTCGAGCAAGGCCGAGCTCGAGGCCCAGGAACTCCAGAAGACCAGCGACTCGGAGGGCGCCACCCCCATCAAGGCATGCGCCGAACGTCGGCGCGCCTGCGTAGCGGGTACGCTACGGACTGTGACACTGCGCCCGCGTGGCGGCGCGCCGGCGCTCGAGGCCGAGCTCTATGACGGGTCCGACGTGATCGACCTCGTCTGGCTCGGCCGGCGCCGGATCGCCGGCATCGAGCCGGGCCGCCTGATGCGCGCCGAAGGACTCGTGAGCGTGCAGGACGGCCGCAAGGTCATGTTCAACCCGCGTTACGAGCTGCGGGGCGGCACGTGATCGAAATCCCGGGCGCCCGCGAGGAGGTCAGGTGAACGACCCGACCCGGCCGGACTCCGCGCGTACCGGAGCCCCGGCGGAGACCGATGCGGACCAGGCCGCCGACGAGGCCGAGGCCGTCCCGGACACGGCTGCCCACGACACCGTCGAGGAGGCGGTCCGCACGCAGCTGGCCAAGGCCCTCGGCGGCGCCCGCGGAGTGGTCGAGGCGGCCATCCCCACGATCGGTTTCACGGTCTCCTGGATCGTGAGCAAGGAGCTGCGGCTGTCGCTGGGCATCGGCGCCGGTCTCGCGCTGGTCCTGCTGGCCGTACGCCTGGCGCAGCGGTCCACCGTCCAGTTCGTGCTCAACAGCATCTTCGGGATCGGGATCGCGGCCCTGTTCGCGCTGCGCTCGGGCAAGGCCGAGGACGCCTTCCTGCCGGGCATCCTCTACAACGCCGGCTACGCCGCCGCGATGCTGGTCTCGATCGTGGTGCGCTGGCCACTGGTCGGTTTCATCATCGGATCCGTGACCGGCGACCCGACCGCGTGGCACCGCGACCGCGAGATCGTACGGCTCTGCTCCCGGCTCACCTGGCTGCTGCTGATCCCCTGTCTGGTGCGCGTCGCGGTCCAGTACCCGCTCTACCTGGCGGGCCACGTGGCGTGGCTGGGCGCGGCGAAGGTCGTCATGGGCTGGCCGTTGCAGGTCGCCGCCCTGGCCGCGATGGCCTGGTTGCTGGCCCGCGGCCGTACGCCGATGGAGCGGAGCACTCCCGCACCCGGAGCGTGACTGTCCGTAGTCAAAGGCGGGTATGAGATCGATCCGGACCATTTCGCTCCGGATCGGAGCGCGACCTCACCGGGGACCGTCTCATGCCTGGCAAATACCATCTGCTCGCAGTCGTCGCACTGGGCGGCGGCGCCACCGCGATCGGCGCCGTCGCGGCCGAGAAGCTCGGACAGTCCGGCATGCCGGGCGGCGCCGTCATCAAGAGCGCCGAGGGCAAGACCGTGGGCTCACTCCGTGTTGAGGACTCGGGCCCCCACATTTCCAAGGTCACCGTCAGCGCCAAGGGCCTGCCGGCCGGCTACCACGGTTTCCACTTCCACAAGAAGGGCGTCTGCGACGCGCGGTCGACCGACCCCAAGACGGGCAGCCCGTTCTTCAGCGCGGGACCGCACTTCGACCTGGCCTCGCACTCTCATCCGAACCACTCGGGCGACCTCCCGGATCTCCTGATCGCCGCGGACGGCACCGGCCACGCGACGATCACCACCGACCGCTTCCGGCTGAAACAGCTTCTCGACGCCGACGGCAGCGCGATCATCATCCACGCCCTGCCGGACAACCAGGCCAACATCCCCAAGCGCTACCAGGCGAACGGCAAGCCCGGCCCGGACGCCGAGTCACACCGGACCGGCGACTCCGGTGCCCGCATCGCGTGCGGCGTGATCACCAAACGCTAAAGCGTTTTCTGGCTGGCGTCCGGCGACGCCAGGATTTCCTGGACGTGCGCGGACTGCCGGCCGGCAGCGCCGGCGCGTTCGAACATCTCGCGTTCGTATTCTTTGACGGCGGCGGGAAAGTCGTCCGGGTGCGCGGCCAGCGCGAGGCCGAGCAGGGCGCCGTCGAGCAGCGCCATGGTGGCGCCCTGCCCCACCGGCGGCATCAGGTGCGCGGCATCGCCGAGCAGGCCGAAGCGATCGGGCCGGCGTCAGCCGGCGCGTCCTCGCTCTCAACACCACGATCTAGGGCGACATGGCCTGCCGCTGCGTGGAGACAGCGGCAGGCCATGTCCGGAGGTGATCGGCATCCGCGCCGGTGGGCGCGGCAGGCCGGTCGTCAGTTGACGCTGATCACCGTCCCTGCGGAGTTGGGGTACTCCACGTACCCCGTCGAGGGGGCGTCCGCGGCCGCTCCGTTCCATTCGGCCGTCGCCGTGAACGGCTTGCCCTTCCCGGTCGGAGAGAGGGTGGGCGAGACCGTCAGCGAGCCGCCCGCGTCGGAGGCGTCGACGATGTTGGTCCGGTAGGTGAAGGGCGTCGTCGTCGTTCCCGGCGCGTTGCTCAGCGCGACGACGTAGGCGGTGTACCGGCCCGGTTCGAGCCCGGACTCGACGATGTTCGAGCGGCTCGCGAGGTCACCGAACGCCAGGATCGTGCCGTTCGTCAGGTCACCGCGGATCAGGATGACCGCGGCGGTGGCGCTCGGGTCGTCGGTCTGCGACGTGAGCTGGACGGCCTTCGTCGTGTCCGTGACCGTGAAGGGAAATGCGGCCCCGTTGTTCGGGTCGCTGCCGTCCACCGATCCCTTCTGCGGGGCGCCCGAGACGAGCCCGTACGCCTTGAGTGACATGTGGTCGCTGCCCGGCGTCACCTGGAAGGGCACCGATCCCGACGTGCCGGAGCCGGACACCGTCGCCGGTGCGTCCGCGCTGGTCGGCGTGACGACGATCGGGCTGCGGACCGAGGTGTCTGCCCCGTTCCACGTCAGCGAACCGACCGTCGCCTTTCCGGACGGCTGAGTGGTCTGGGTGAGCGTGACGGTGAAGGTGTGGGTGTCACCGGGCGTGCCGAAGTTCAGAATGCTCGGGCTGACCTTGGCCTGCATGCCGGGGACCGAGACCGTCGCGTGGTAGATGCCCGGGGTGACGGCGGTGACGGTACGGGTGAACGTCTCGCTCCCGACCATCCGGCCCGACGCGATGGACGGGGAGTTGAGCTGCGACGGGCTGATGCCGGGAACGCCGGTGTCCACGCCCCGGCCGGTCAGGTACGCCAGCCAGTCGTTGTCGGAGGAGTCATAGACCAGGCCGGGGTCGAACATCGACCGCGGAGTGACCTCGCCCGCGCCCTGCGCGAACACGTCGTCGCTTGGGCTGCCGTCCGCGTTCTTCGTGGGGGTGGCCGTCGTCATCAGGGCGGACTTGATCGCCATCGGCGACATCGTGGGGTTCTTGCCCAGGTAGATGGCGGCCAGCCCGGTGATGTGCGGTGCCGCCATCGACGTACCCGACTCGAAGGCGAAGTTCTGGCCGCCGTTGGTCGGAGGTGCGACGGAGGCGAGGATCGACACGCCGGGGGCCGCGATGTCGGGCTTCAGCAGGTCGCCGCTGTTGGACAGCGACGGGCCGCGCGAGGAGAAGCCGGCGATCTGGGGATAGGGGTCGGTCTTTCCGGTCGTGTTACCCGGTACGAGGGTGGCGGTGGCCCCGTCGGCCGACGCGTAGTCGCGTACGGCGGTCGCGTCCGGCGGGTTCAGGTGGACCGTGGGCACGCTGTGCGTGTCGGCGTCGGTATCCAGGTCGGTGCGGTTGACCAGGACCATCCCGACGCCGCCGGCGCGCTTGACCTCCGCGGACTTCGTGATGCGGTCGGTGACGCCGCGGTCGCAGACGACGATCTTGTCCTTGGCCTTGTCAGCGTCGAGGCTGGACGGCGCGCACAGGTCGGCGTCGGAGGCGGCGGCTCCGGCGGCGGCGATGTCGCCCGAGCGTACGAGGGGCTTCGGGCCGACGGTGGCGTTCACCGACACACTCGCGCCCGCGTAGGCGTGCCCGTCGCCCAGCTTCACCGTCGCGAGGTAGGGCGCGATGGTGCTGGCCGCGACCGTGGTGGTCCAGGGAGCGGTGTTGTCGAGCGTCGAGGCGTCCGGGCCGCTGTTGCCGCCGGCGGTGGAGACGAAGATCCCGGCCGACGCGGCGGACAGGAAGGCCAGTTGGATCGGGGAGTCCTCGCCGGACTCGAAGGCGCTCCCGACGGAGTAGTTGATGACGTCCACGCCGTCGCTGACCGCCTGGTCGATCGCCGCGACGATGTCCGACGTCGTACCGCCCGAGCTGGTCTTGCCGGTCCAGAGGGCCTTGTACACGGCGATCGAGGCCGCCGGCGCGATGCCGGAGATGGCGCCGAAGTCGTGCCCCCCGATGGTCGCGTCGACGTTGGCGTCGCCCGCGGCGGTGGAGGCGGTGTGTGTGCCGTGACCCTCGCCGTCCCGCGCGGACTGGTAGTCGGCAAGCCCTGATGGACCACCGACGGCGTCGAGGAAGCCGGAGTCGAAGTAGCGGGTGCTGATCAGCTTGGTGTTGCACGCGTCGGCGGTGAACTGCTCACCGGTCTGGCAGGTCCCGGTGAACGTCGAGCCGTCGGCCTTGTGCTGGATGATGGCCGAGCCCTGGCGGTAGGCACGGTACGGCGCCTTCGCCGCCGGCTTGGTGCCGAGGGCGGGACCGGCGAACGACGCCGACTCCGGCCAGACCCCGGTGTCGATGTCGCCGATGACGATGCCCTTGCCGGCCTGGGCGGCCCCGCCCACGGCCTTCCACACCCCGGACTTGCCCGACAGCCCGAGGAAGTCGGTCGAGCGCTTGTCGTCCTGGATGGTGTTCATCGTGTCCGGCACGACCGCGGTCACCCCGGGCTTGCGGGACAGGGTCTTGGCCTGCGCGGAGGTCAGTCGTGCGGAGAACCCGTTGAGGGCGACGGTGAAGTGCCGGTTCGCGGTCGCGTGCACGCTGTCCGCCACGGAGTTCTGCTGCCGGACCAGGTAGCCGCCCAGAGCCTTCGCGTCCGGCGACGCGGCGTTGAGCTTCGCTCCACGGGCGGGCTTGGTCTTGGCGATGCCCGCCACGCCGCCCTGGTAGGTGGCCACGGGCCTGGTCGCGAGCGTGACGATGTAACGCCCGGGGATGAAGGGGGACTCGAAGCCCTTCTCGGTAGTGGCGCCGTGCGCGGATCGGGTCGGAGCCGGCGTTGCCTGCGCGGGTGAGGCCCCGATGGCGCCGATGACGGCGGCCGACGTGAGCACGGCGATGGTCATGCGAAGGGGGCGGGGGAGCGGGACAGGTCTTGACTTCATGGTCACCTTGCCTAGAGACGCTCGGTCGGCGTGGGGGCCGCCGAGCCGGAGCTTCCCATTTGCCTGGATTATGGCGCAAGATAGACGTATGACCAGAAATAGCCGAATGGCGATAACACGCCAGGACGCTTCCGCTCTGAGTGCGCTGGGCCTGAACCGGTTGCAGAGCGATGTCTACTTCGCGGTACTGACCACTCCGCACAGCGACATGGCCGAGCTGTCCGAGCGCAGTGGTCACGGCTCCGGCGCGGTCCAGTCGGCGACACGGCACCTGATGGCCGACGGCCTCATCGTGCGGATCGCCGGGGAGCCCGCGCGATTCCAGGCGGTGTCCCCCGAGGCGGCCCTGCACAGCCGGTTGAAGCACGCGGAGATGGCCGTCGACGAGGCGCACCGCGTGGTCGGCGAACTGGAACAGCTCTTCGGCCGCGTCGTCCACACCAGCCATCCGGCCGGCCGGGTCGAGGTCATCGCGGGAACCGACAACGTCGCGTCGCGGGTGCGCCAGCTGCAGGACTCCGCCGTGCACCAGATCCGTACGTTCGACACCCCGCCGTACGTCATCGACCCGAACAGCTTCGTCGCCCCGCTCGGGCAGGCCGCGCGTTCCGGTGTCGTGCTCAAGGGCCTCTACGATCGGGCCGCGCTCGCGATCCCCGGCCGCCTGGAGGGAGACATCGCGGCCTGCCTCGCCAGCGGCGAGATCGCCCGCGTGGTGACGGCCTTGCCGCTGAAAATGGTCCTCGTCGACGAGACGGCGGCCCTACTGCCGCAGACGATCAGCGGCGGCATCGTCGACTCGGCCTATCTGGTGCATCCGTGCTCGCTGCTCGACGGCTTCAGCGCCCTGTTCGAGGCGCTGTGGGCGACCGGCCTTCCGATGAACGCGCGCGCCGCGTCCGTGACCGGCGAAACACCGACCGAGGGCGACCGGCGGCTGCTCAGCCTGCTGATGGCCGGTCACACCGACGCGACCATCGCGCGGACGCTGGGAGTCAGCCCCCGCACCGCGCAACGCCGCGTCCAGGGCCTGATGGACGCGCTCAACGCCGACACGCGCTTCCAGGCCGGCGTCGCGGCGGCGAACCGCGGGTGGCTGTGAACAGCCGCCGCCCCCGCCTCGGAGAACAGAATCTCCCGTACCGGCGCAGGTGCCGCTGCCGCTTTTAGCCCCTGACCAGGGTCGCGAGAAGCTCCACATGCTGCGTCATCGGGAAGGCGTCGAAGGCGCGGAGACCCGAAAGCGCCCAGCCCTGCTCGGAGAAGAGCGCCAGGTCGCGGGACAGGGTCGCCGGGTCGCAGGAGACGTACGCGATGCGGCGGCCGGCGAGCTCGGCGATCCGCTTGACGACGTCCGGGCCGGCGCCAGTGCGCGGGGGGTCGAGGACGACGAGGTCGGCGCGGTTCAGCTTCGTCTTGCCGCGGCCGAACTGGATCTCGTCCAGGACGGTCTCGACCTCGCCGCGCTCGATCGAGACGTGCGGCAGGTCGCGCAGGTTGAAGCGCGCGTCCTTCACCGACTGGGCGTCGGACTCGATGCCCACGACCAGGCCGTCTGGGCCGATGCTCTCGCCGAGGACGCCCGCGAACAGGCCCGCGCCGCAGTACAGGTCCACCGCCACCTCGCCGCGGCGGGGTTCGAGGGCCTCGATCACGGCGTCCGCGAGCAGCTGGGCCGCTCCCGGGTGAACCTGCCAGAACCCGCTGCCGCTGACCTGCCACAGCCGGTCGGCCACTTCCTCGCGTACGAACGGCGGCTTGTCCGGCTTACCGCTGATCAGGCGGACCGGTGCGTCCATGCGGGGTACGCGGGCGCGGCCCCGGGTCGAGAGCACGGCGAGCCGGTCGCCCGTGCCGGCCGAGGCGATCGCCTCGACGCCGGCCGCGCCGGTCCAGCGCTTGCGCTCGATGCCCAGCACCTCGACCTGGGGGTGGGCGATCAGGCACTCGTCGATGGGCTCGATCGTGTGGGAGCGGTGGCGCTTCAGCCCGACGGCGCCGTCACGGCGTACCGAGAACTGCATGCGGGTGCGCCAGCCGAGGCCGTCCGGGGCTCCGGGCACCTCCTCGACGACGACCTCGCGTTCGATCCCGGCGACGCGGCGGAGCTGCTCCTTCACCACCGCGGCCTTCAGCAGCCGCTGAGCCGGGAGCGCCACGTGCTGCCAGTCGCAGCCTCCGCAGCGGCCGGGCCCCGAGAACGGGCACGGCGCGGGTACGCGGTCGGGTGCGGCCTCCAGGATCTCCACGGCGTCGGCGCGCAGGAAGTTCTTGGTCTCCTGGGTGATACGGGCCCGTACGCGCTCTCCCGGCAGCGTGTGCCGGACGAAGACGACGCGGCCCTCGTGTCGGGCCACGCACGAGCCGCCGTTGGCGACGGCGCCGATCTCGAGCTCGATCAGGTCAGACGATTCCACCGGCGGCACGTGAATCCTTCGAGTCGGCGTCCTGCGGGGGGTACGGACGGCGTATGGAGCCTGGCGCGGCCCGCTCGGGACGCCCCTTGAGACGGTCAGAGGAGGCGAGCTGCCAGGGGACGCTCGTCACCATCACACCGGGCACGAACAGCAGGCGCGTCTTGAGACGCAACGCGCTCTGGTTGTGCAACAGGTGCTCCCACCAGTGTCCCACGACATATTCGGGCAGGAACACGGTCACCACGTCACGCGGGCTGCGCCGCCGTACGCTCTTGACGTACTCCAGGATCGGCCGGGTGATCTCGCGGTACGGCGAGTCCAGGATCTTGAGCGGGACGGGCAGCTCGTGCGCGTCCCATGCTTCCTGAAGCTCACCGGACTCCTGGGGATCGACCGCGACGGAGACCGCCTCGATGGTCGAGGGACGGGTGGCCCGCGCGTACGAGAGCGCCCGCAGCGTCGGCTTGTGGATCTTGGAGACGAGGACGATGGCGTGGTTGCGCGGGGGCAGCGCGACGTCCTCGCCGGTGATCACCAGCTCGGTGGCGACCCGGTCGTAGTGCCGCCGGATGCCGCGCATCATGAGGAACAGCACCGCCATGGCCACACACGCGATCCAGGCGCCGAGCAGGAACTTGGTGATGAGAACCACGACGAGCACGATGCCGGTGACGACCCCGCCGAAGGCGTTGATCGCCCGCGAGGTCATCATCCGCCGGCGCTTCCCCGGGTCCGTCTCGGTCCGCAGCAGGCGGTTCCAGTGGCGGACCATGCCGGTCTGGCTGACGGTGAACGACACGAAGACGCCGACGATGTAGAGCTGGATCAGTGAGGTCACCGAGGCGTCGTACGCGTAGATCAGCAGACCCGCCATCGTGCCGAGGATGATGATGCCGTTGCTGAAGGCGAGCCGGTCACCCCGAGTGTGCAGCTGCCGGGGGAGGTAGCGGTTCTGCGCCAGTACCGAGCCGAGCACGGGGAAGCCGTTGAAGGCCGTGTTGGCCGCGAGGGTCAGGATCACCGCCGTCATCACGGTGACGTAGGCGAAGCCCACCGGGAAGTTACTGAAGACCGTGTGGGCCACCTGCGCGACGATCGGGTCCTGGTCCGAGACGTCCTTGCCGGCGCCGTTGATCAGGTGGGTGCCCAGAGACGGGTCGGCGAACTTGGCCTTGGTGATGTAGGCGAGCGCGACGATGCCGCCGAACATCGAGGCCGCCACGACTCCGAGCAGCAGGAGCGTCGTCGCGGCGTTCTTGCCCTTGGGCTTGCGGAAGGCCGGCACGCCGTTGCTGATCGCCTCGACGCCGGTCAGGGCGGCACAGCCGGAGGAGAACGCGCGCAGCAGCAGGAAGACGAGCGCGAACCCGGTCACGCCGACGTCGTGGCCCTGGACATTCATGTCGGCGGTCTCGGCGTGCAGATGGGCGCCGAACGAGAGCCGGGTGAACCCCCACAGCAGCATCACGAAGACGCCGAACATGAAGAGGTAGGTCGGGATCGCGAAGGCGACGCCCGACTCCCGGATCCCCCGCAAGTTCATGATCGTCAAGATGGCGACGATCACGATCGCCACCAGTACTTGGTGGGGCTGGATGAAGTGCAGGAGGGCACCGAGGTTCTCGACGCCGGACGAGACCGACACCGCCACCGTCATCACGTAGTCGACGAGCAGCGCGCTCGCGACGACGATGCCGGAGTTGCTGCCGAGGTTGGTCGTGGCCACCTCGAAGTCGCCGCCGCCGCTGGTGTAGGCGCGGACGTTCTGGCGATACGACGCCACGACCGT
>DASQPY010000745.1:0-3086 GCA_035643735.1 Actinoallomurus sp.
GGGAGGTGGTCGACTTGACGGTGCCCCGGGTGACTCCCATCGTCTCGGCGATCTCCGCCTCGCTGAGCTCCAGGTAGTACCGGAGCACCAGTGCCTCGCGCTGCCGGTGAGGCAGGGTGCGCAGGGCGAGGAGGACCTCACGCCGGTCCTCACCCAGGAACACGGCAGACTCCGCGGACCAGACGGCCTCCGGTTCCTGGCCGTGGAACGGCCGTCTGCGTCTTCGCAGTACGGTCCGGCAGCCGTTGACGACGGCCGCCCTGATGTAGGGCAGCGTGTTGTCACGGTCGGAGAGCCGGTCCAGCCTGCGGTGCAGCGCCGCGAAGGCATCCTGGACCACGTCCTCGGCGGTCGGCTGGTCACCCACGATGAGCAGCGCCATCCGGACCAGCCCAAGGTAGTGCTCCCGGAACAGCGTCGTCAGCGTCGCCTCATGGTCTGGCGGCTGATCTCTGATGCTCAGGTCGATTCCCACGTCTATGACACGCACGAAGTGCGGATCGGTTGCCTGCCCGTGGACACCGGTCGCGTGCCGGGTGAGGTCCTACAGGTAGCGCACCGCTCCGGCGTACTGGTCCGCGTACCGGTGCTGGTCCACCTTGACGATCTCCAGCGGGCTCTCCTCGGTCGCGCTGTTGGCAGGCGCGTCGATCTCATAGCCGTCGCCGATGTACATGCCGACGTGGTGGACCGAGCCGGTGCCGTGGTCGTGGGCGTAGAAGATCAGGTCACCGGGCAGCAGGTCGTCCTTGGCGACCGGCGTGCCGCCGGTCTTCTGTGCGCTCGCGTCGCGCGGGATGGTGATGCCGTTCATGTCATAGACGGTGTGGGTGAAACCGGAGCAGTCAAATCCGAACGAGGACGTACCGGCCCACAGGTAGTGCAGACCGGCGAACATCTTCGCGGTGCGGACCAGATCGGTCCCGGTGGGCCGCGGGATGTCCGTCGCCTTGTCATAGACGTGGACGTCACGGGCCGAAAGCCAGCGACCGCCGCGATCAGGCGTCGCGACCAGCACCGCGGAGCCGGTGCGGGCCAGCACCGGCAGGCGGGTGTCGGCCGGCAGCTCCATCTCGCGCCGCCGTCCGGCGGGGTCGGTGGACAGCCAGGCGGTGTCGGCCGTCACCATCGCGAACGGCCGGGTCCGCTGCAGGGTGGCGAAGGCCGTACTGGTGACCAGTTGCCGCGCCGGTATCCAGCCCGGGTAGCCGAGCGCGTTGCGGGGGGTCGGCTGGCCGGCCACGGCCACGTGCACCCAGTCGCCCTGCCGCTCCAGGATCCGCACCGGATTGCCGTACAGCGCCTCCGTCTCCAGCTTGCCGACCAGGTCGGAGCGCTGTTGCAGGCTCATGTCCGTGGTCCACTTCCGGATGTCGACCGGGTTGCCGACCGCCGGCCCGTCCACCGGCCGGTCGGTGCCCGGGGCGACCCACGCCGTGGCCACCGAGACGTCGACGTAGGCGGTGACCGGCTCCGCCGACGCCTCCGAAGGCGAGGGCGCCGTCACCACGCCGGACAGGACGAGCAGGGCCACCGACAAACCGCTACGAATCATCACAGACATATTTGACCGAGCCCGACCGCGGATGTCCACGATGGACGGAAGAAGATCGTTCAGGCCGTCAGCCGGGGATCGACCCGCAGTGGTTTCTCGAACCGGATCATCGCACCGTGCAGAGGGCGGCTGGTGATCCTCAGGTTCTCCGCCAGGGCGTCGATGATCTGCAGGCCACGGCCGTGCTCGGCGGTGGCCGCCTGGTCGGTCCGCGCCTGGTCCAACGAGGCGTAGTCGAATCCCCGGCCCGTGTCCACGACCTCGACCACGCACAGGGAGTTGGTCAGCCGGACCCGCACCTCGTACTCATCACTGGAGTCGGCATGCTGGATGACATTCGCGCAGGCCTCCCCCAGAGCCAAGCTGATATCGCTGCGGGTCTCGGAGGCCACCCGCAGTGCGGTGAGGGACGCGTCCAGCACCTCCCGGGTCACCCGCGCGGTCTCGGCATCCCTGGGCAGGCACAACACCAGCGAAAGCTTCACAGCGACTACTCCCAACCATTCAGGGCCGCGCCGCCGGCCCCGAGGCCTCCGCCTCCGGGCCGCCGGGGAACGACCACTGCCGGACGCGTGTTCAGTCAGTGACCGAGCACCATCCTTGGACGCGTTCTCGTACGGATCACTGTCGGTACCCGCCTGTAACGGACTCGAACACGTCCGCCCGCGGCCGGCTACCGCGCCGGCCGGTCGTTCGAGTCCCGGTATGTCTGTGTCAGGCGGTCCTGGAGCTTCGCGTGCCGGAACTGATAGGCGGGGCCGGCCTCCCTGAGGAGGCCGACCCGGTGCGCGTCGTCCAGGAAGCGCATCAGCCGGATCGGGACGCGGTGCCGGGCGTACAGCACGGACAGGGCGGCGAGATAGGTCGAGCTGGCGCCGGTGAGGTCGAAGGTGAGCGCGAACACCAGGCCGCCCGCCACGCCGAACGCGACGCCGGCCTCGATGCCCGCCAACGGCCCGGCGAAGCCCTTCGCCAGCGCCCCGGCGATGCCGAACGCGGGACCGAGCGTGAGCCCGAAGGCCACCGAACGGACGTAGACCAGCTCCAGATCGCGGCGGAGCGTGAAGACGGGCGTCTGCGGCCGTGCGTCCGTCACGGGCGTGCTGACCCACCGGCTCAGGCCGATCGTGAATCCGCCCGCGGCACCGACGGCCAGTCCGAAGACCAGGCTCTCCCGTACGCCACCGATCAGCCCGCCGACGAGCCCGAACCCGAGAGCGGTGATCATGCCGACGGCAAGCCCGATCGTGAGGCCGAACGCGAGGTTCGCGGCGAGCAGCCGCAGGCGGCCCGTCAGCCGCACGTCCGCGTACGCCGGCTCCACGTCGGAGCTCTTCATCAGTTCGAGGAACACCGCGCCGGTGAGGCCACCGACCAGCCCCCCGGTCAGGCCGCCCGCGAAGCTGAAGATCAGCGCATCCGCGAGGGTGCCCGGGACCGCGTGCGTCAGCGCGATGGTGAGGCCGCCCGTGATCCCCACGGTGACACCGATGGTGAGGCCCACCGTCAGGGCTCCGACGAAGGTGGTCCA
>DASQPY010000746.1:0-7855 GCA_035643735.1 Actinoallomurus sp.
TGGAACGTCAGCGCGAGCTACCCCAGCGCGCAGGTGCTGACCGCCAAGCCCAACGGCAACGGCAACAACTTCGGCGTCACCATCCAGACCAACGGCAAGACGACCTGGCCGACGGTCTCCTGCAGCGCCGGCTGACCCCCGGACACCCGAAACACCGCACCTGTGGCCGGTGGCCATGGGCCGCCGCGCCACACCGCTGCCGGCCGGTCCTCTTTGAGGGGCCCCAGAACGTCATCGGGCAGCGGCTCAAGGGGGGAGAGATACCAGCATATATACCCACTTACCACATAGTTAGCGTTACGAATTAACCAAGAGTTAAGGTCGGCCGGTGTCATTGAGCGGTATGCGGGATACCCCTGAGTAGTGGCGCTGTTGATCGGGGTCACACAGATTTCACGATTTTGGGGGGAATCAGTGCTCAAGAAGCTCACCGCAACAGGGATCCTGGCAGGGGCGGCCACGGGTGTTGTCCTGCTCGGCGGTCCCGCTCACGCGGACCGTCTTGCTGCCAGCCCGTCAGCCGTCTCGGATATTCCGGCCGCGTGCTACTCCATCACGCCCGGATTCGTTCCGCCGGCCTGGTGCACCACTTATCTGCCGAGTCCGTACTACCCGCCGACGACGTACGTTCCGCCGGTCACGTACTACCCCGGCTACAACTACGGCGGCTGGAACCGGTGGCACCACGGCGGGTGGGGCGGTCATCACTGGCACCGCTAGTCCGCTGGAACGCCATTCCTCAGGAGGAGGGGCCCGCCGCGACACCGCGGTCGGGCCCCTCGGCGTTCGTGCCTTCAGCCCAGCTCGACGCGGTGGAACTCGAGCAGGCCGCCAGGCCGCCGGTCAGCGGATGAATTCGCCGCCTGGACCTTGCCCGGCCAGGTCCTTCAGCGTCCCGGTCAGGTCCGTCGGGTGAGCGGGTCCGTCGGCGGAAAGGCCGGCGGTGACCAGCCGGGTCCGCTCACCGCGGTCCACCGTGTACGTCACGCCCGCCACCAGCTTCAGGCGCCCGTCGCCGGCCGTGTCGAGAAGGGCGGTTTCGATCGTTTCCCAGCCTGTAGGCGGCACGCCGAGGGAGCCCGTGCTCAAGGGAATGCCGCGTCCGAACAGACCGTCAGGGCCCGCCGGGAAGAGCCACGCCAGGGTGGTCCCGCCGTACGGGCTCGCGGGCACGATCAGGTCGGCATCGCCGTCACGGTCGAGGTCGCCGGACACGAGGCCGCCGCAGCAGGTGAAGACCGGCAAGGGCCGGCTCGTCGTACTGACGTGATGCGTGTCAAGACCGTTCGGACCGCCGCGCAGGTCGAGGAGGACATGCTCGTCGCAGTGCCCGTCCCTTCGCGTTCCCCCGTACACGACCACGTCCGCGTATGGGCCGGGGTGGAAGTGGTCCGCGGCCAGGTAGTGGGCGAAGTCGTCCTCGATGCCGACGTCCAGTCCGCTGATCGAGGACGCGTTCCGTGCGGTCAGGCCCTCCGCGGACCCGCGCAGGACGTGCAGCATGCCGACCGGACGCGCCTCGCCCGCCGTGTCACCTTCGGGGTCGACGCAGCGCAGGGGCTTCGGGTCGCCGGGGCGGGTGGTACTGGAGTCCCCGATGACCAGATCGTCGTTTCCGTCGCCGGTGATATCGGCCGCGGCGAGGTCACCGATCCGGCCGGCCGGTACGCCGCCCTGCCCGGGTACGAGTAGCTGCGCGCCGTGGCTGCTGAGCCCGGCCGTTCCGCCGTACAGGACGACCAGGGCGCCCTTCTTGGCATTCGGGTCGCGCGGTGGGGGGCCGGTCAGAGCTCCGGGTGACGACGGTGCGGCGACGGCCAGGTCAGGGTAGCGGTCGCCGTTGAAGTCGCCCGTGGCCAGTGCCGCGCCGAACCGCCCGCCGCGACGTTCCCGCGTGTCACCCGGGTGCATCAGCGACGGATGATCCTGGTCGAAGATGACCGCCCGGTTCGTCTGCAGGTACGGGGGCGCGGCGGTGCCGTACAGCAGCGTGACGCGGCCGGTCAGGGTGTTCGGCCGGCCGTGCGTGTCGGCTCTCGGACTGCCGATCGCGATGTCCGCGTGACCGTCGCCGTTGAAGTCGGCGGCGGCGAGTTCGGTGATCGGGTCGGTACCGGACGGGAGGCCGCGGGACCAGTCGATGATGGCCGGCCGTCCGTCTCCGCCAGGGATGACGTACAGGGTGGGGTTCCCCTTGGCCGCCACGATGATGTCGGCCCTGCCGTCGCCGGTCACGTCACCCTTGACCGCCTGCCGCGCGGGTGGCGCCGCCGCCCGCGACGGCACCGACGCACGAGGTGAAGGGGCCTGATCGCCTCTGGAGGGCGTACATGCCACCGAGAGGAGCAGGGACAGGCCGACGGCGGTACGAAGCGGCCACCCGGCACCACGGAACATCATCACCTTCTTCCGACGCGCCGAGGTCTCCGAACGTTGACCAAGGCAGGCAACTCGACCACGAGTCCCGGGCTCAGAGAGCGTAGGTGTCGACCACTTCATGCAGGTCGCCCGGCACCGCCAGGTCGACGACGAGCACCGGGCTGCCCTCCGTGTCCGTGACGGTGGCCAGCATCCCCAGCACCGGGGCGCTCCGCCCGAGGCCGAGGGCCTTGTACTCGGCGCTGGTGGGCCGCCGGGAGGTCAGGCGTTCGGTGATCTGACTGAGGCGGCGTCCCGTGGCGGACTCGATGAGCTGCCGCACGCTCGACGTCAGCGGCTCCACGTGGTCGATGCCGGTGGCCATGGCAAGCTCCGGGTCCAGCCACATGCTGACGAACGCGGCCGGGGTGCCGTCCTCCGCGACCACCCGTTGCCGGAGGACCAGCGCCGCTCCCTCGGCGACCCCCAGCAGATCCGCGACCATGGCTCGGGCGGGGCGTTGCTCGACGACGGTGACCTCTCCGGGGTCGTCGGTCTCCGCGCGGTTCAGGAGCAGCCGGATCGGCCGCGGGCGATCGGCGGAGGAAGGCGCCTTGTCCACAGATCCCCCTTCAGCGTCCGACATGACAGACCATCCCCAAAGGTCAGGGCACCAGCGGACCGGCCAGCACGGCCTGGCCCGCGTCGCGGTCGCCCTCCCATGCGATCGTCTCGTCGTTCGACGGGACTCTTCCCCAGAGCATGAGCAGGAGGTTCTCGGCCGTCGCGGAGATCGTGGCGACCGGAGTGCCCGGACCGTACGTCCATGAGCCTCTTGTGTCCGTGGCGACCAGGCGGATCGCCTGTGACGGGGCGCTCGCGCGGCCGCGGTCGATCACCCGCAGGGCCATGGTGTCGAAGACCTCCGCGACGCCCTCACCCGCCAGCTCGGCGTCGAGGGGCCGGGCGATCCCCAGCGCGTGTTCGGCGTCCCAGCGGTGGACGAGCGTCTCCAGGCACCGGCGACGTTGCCAGAATCCCACTGTGTGCGGCGGCCGGAAGGTCCAGGCCGGTACGGACGGGTCCTGGTCGAGCGCCCGCAGCAACCAGGAGCGGATGTCACGGAGCCATTGCACCAGCTCGCCCGGATCGCGCGGTGCCGCGGGCGCCGAGTAGTCACCGCGCCTCTCCTCGATCGCCACCGTCGCCCGGAGGCTCGAACGACCGAGGTGTTCGGTGAGGTCGCGCAGTGTCCAGTCGCCGCAGTGCTCGACCGGCGCGGTCAGATCGCCGGAGAGGCATGCCTCGTACGCGTCGAACTCGGCGCGCAGGTGGGCCAGGAAGCCGGGGAAGTCCACGGCCGCACCCTACTCCCCGGGGGATCGGGGGCCCATGCGACGCTCTGCACATGACAGAGACCGGCAGGCACGACTCCGTACGCAGCAGCTACGACGCCGTCGCCGAAGACTACGTCGCCGGTTTCCGCGACGAGCTCGACCACAAGCCGCTCGATCGAGCCCTGCTCTCGGCCCTCATCGAGCAGTGCGAGATGGCCGCTCCGATCGCGGACCTCGGCTGCGGGCCCGGTCACGTCACGGCGTGGCTGGAGAGCAAGGGCGTACGCGCGGTCGGTATCGACCTGTCCGCCGAAATGGTCGCCGTCGGCCGCCGGGAGTATCCGGGGGTGGAGTTCCGCAAAGGAGATCTCCTCGACCTGCCCGCGGTGGACGGGGAGTTCGGGGCGGTCGCCGCGCTCTACTCGATCATCCATCTCGAGCCCGGCGAGCTGCGCCGCGCCCTCGAAGAGATCCACCGGGTCCTGCGCCCCGAGGGGCTCGTTCTCGTCGCCTTCCACATCGGTACGGAGGTGCGGCACATGGACGAGTGGTTCGGGCACGACGTGGACGTCGACTTCCACTTCCTCGAGATGGCCGACGTCGTGAAGGCGATGAAGGACACGGGCTTCGTCGTCGACGCGCGCCTGGAGCGGAGAAACCACCCGGAAGAGGTCGAGACGCGGCGCGGCTACGTGCTGGCCCGGCGCCACGAGGCGACGACCGGTGCTTGACTACAGTGCCAGGCATGGAGATCACGCGACTTGGCGCTGGGGATGAGGATCGGTACAGAGAGTTGCGGCTTCGGGCACTGGCCGACGCCCCGCAGGCCTTCGCCTCCACGCTCGAGAGGGAGCAGGCGTTCACCCGGGACGTCTGGACCTCTCGCCTCACCAACGATCGGTCGATCAACCTTCTGGCCGTCGAGGACGGTACGCCCCTGGGCATGACCTCGGCGCTGCTGGAGGACCCGGCCAACGCGCACGTCCTCGGCATGTGGGTCGCGCCCGAGGCCCGTGGCCGCGGCGTGGGCCACCGGCTCATCGAGACGGTCGCCGCCTGGGGACGCGAACACCGGGCACGCCACATGGTGCTCTGGGTCACCGAGATCAACCGGCCGGCCCGCGTCCTGTACGAGAAGAGCGGGTTCGTGCCCACCGGCGAACGGCAGCCGCTGCCCTCCGACGAGTCGCTCATGGAGATGAAGCTCAGCCGCGAGATCGACGAGACGACGCTTTTCATGGACCGTTCGCCGTCCCCGACGACCGAGATGAACCGCTGAGCCGGCAGGTCACACGCCGTACCCCGATTTCGAGCCGCACCCCCGGAGGATGCCCATGGACCGGCCGGTACGAATCGCCAACTGCTCGGGCTTCTACGGCGACCGGATGTCGGCGCTCGCCGAGATGGTCGAAGGCGGCCCGGTCGACGTCATCACCGGCGACTACCTGGCCGAGGTCACCATGCTGGTGCTGGCCAAGAACCGCCTGAAGAAGGCCGGCGCCGGCTACGCCCGTACGTTCCTGCGTCAGCTCGCGCCGGTCGCCGCGAAGATCGCCGAACGCCGGATCAAGGTCGTCGTCAACGCGGGCGGGCTCGATCCGGCCGGGCTCGCGGCCGCCACCCGCGAGCTGCTCGGCGAGGCCGGCGTCGACCTCGCCGTCGCCCACGTCGAAGGCGACGACCTCGCCCCGCGGATGACCGCGCTGCGGGCCGACGGCCACGACCTGTCCCATCTCGACACCGGAAAGCCGTTCGGCGACTGGGGCCGCGACCCGCTCACCGCCAACGCCTACCTCGGCGGCTTCGGCATTCAGTCCGCGCTCGCCGCCGGGGCAGACATCGTCATCACCGGACGGGTGGCCGACGCCTCCCTCGTCACCGGCGCCGCCGCCTGGTGGTGGCGCTGGACGCCCGCCGACCTCGACGCGCTCGCCGGAGCGGTGGCGGCCGGCCACGTGATCGAGTGCGGCGCCCAGGCCACCGGGGGCAACTTCTCCGGCTTCGAGGGGATCGAGGACCTGACCCACCCGGGCTTCCCCCTCGCCGAGGTCGACCGTGACGGCAGCAGCGTGATCACCAAGCACGAGGGCACGGGCGGGGCGGTCACCGTCGACACCGTCACCGCGCAGCTGCTGTACGAGATCGGCGCCCCCGGCTACCTCAACCCGGACGTCGTCACCCACCTCGACACCGTGCGCCTCGACCAGGCCGGCCCCGACCGCGTACGGATCAGCGGCGTCAGGGGCTCGGTCCCCCCGCCGACGACCAAGGTCGCCATCACCGGCCTCGGCGGCTGGCGGAACGAGACCACGTTCGTCCTCACCGGCACCGGCGCCGACGCCAAGGCCGCGCTCGTCGAGCGGGCGATCCGCGCTCGCCTCGACGGCGACCCCGGCATCACCGACCTGCGTTTCACCCGCATCGGCACGCCCGCCGCCGACCCGGAGGACCAGATGGCGGGCTCCAGCCTGCTGCACGTCTCCGTGGACGGCGAGCAGGGCAGCGCCGGACGCGCCTTCTCGGCCCTGTGCGTCGAACTCGCGCTTTCGAACTACCCGGGCATCTACGGCATGGGCGTGCCCAGCTCGGGCGGCCCGTACGGTGCGTACTGGCCGGCCCTGGTACCCCAGGAACTGCTCGAACACACCGTCGTCCACCCGGACGGACGACGCGAGACCGTGCCGCCGCCCCCCGCCACCGGCCCGTACGCGCCCACGGCACCGGCCGAGCCCGAAACACAGGAGACGGAGGAGACCGTCGACGGGCCGCTCGGCCGGCTCGTGCAGGCCAGGTCCGGCGACAAGGGCGGCAACGCCAACGTCGGCCTGTGGGTGAGCGACCCTGCCGCCTGGCCCTGGCTCCGCGCCACGATGACCACCGAGCGGCTGCGCGAGCTGCTGCCCGAGACCGTCGGCCTCGGCGTCGACCGGTACGAACTCCCCAACCTGCGGGCGGTCAACTTCGTTGTCCGCGGCCTGCTCGACGGCGGTGCCACCGAGGCGCGCCGCTTCGACAAGCAGGCCAAGGCGCTCGGCGAATGGGTGCGCGCCCGCCACGTTCCGATTCCGGAAAGGCTGCTGTCCGAATATCACCAGGAGTGATGGACAGGCCACTCGTCACCAAGGCGTCCCTGGAGCTCGGCGTGCTGCTCGCGGCCGCCCTGTGCCTGTTCGTCATCGACGAGCACCGCGACCGCATCCGGCGCGGCTTAAGACGCCGCAGGGACGGCTAGTCCGTGAGGCTCACTCGTACGGGTCCTTGGGCGTGGAGATCTCGGTGAGGCTGACCGCGTGCAGCTCCGGTACGCCGTCGGCCGCGGGCGTGAACGTGCCGGTGACCGTCACCCACTGGTCGCGGGCCGGCCGGCTGCCCGACGCGCCGGTCACGCGGACGACCGAGGCGACCGCGTCGGCCGCGCAGCAGGCGATCTGGTAGCGGGCGATGCGGAAACCCTGGGTGTCGGAGGACGGCGTCACGAAGCCGGTCAGGCGTACCGGCGTGGTCCCGAAGCTGACGCCCCGGTGGTCGGCCGCCCGCTGGTCGAACTCCAGCAACGTCATCGGCACCGTACGACCGGCGGGCAGCGCGTCGAAGACTTTCCCGCCCGAGGTGACGTTGACGGCCGCGCTGCGAGCGACCCCGAAGCTCCCCAGCGACGGCGGCGTGACCAGCAGCAACGCTAGAACGGGCGCGAGCAGCAGCCACCCGATGCGCTCGCTGTGGTGGTGACCGTGCACCTCGACCGGCTTGCGCCGCCGCAGCGCGCGTACAACGCCGGCCAGGCCCAGACCCGCCAGCAGCACCCCCGCGACCAGCAGCAGCGGGCCCATTCCGGCGCGGACGTACTTGGCGTACGCGCCGCCGACCGCCAGCCGGATCATCAGCGCCCCGACGAGCAGTACGGTCGTGGCCCGCGCGTCCTCGCTCACAGCAGCCACCATCCGATCAGGCCCGCGGAGGTCACCGCGACCGCGAAGGTCGTGAGGGAGAACCTCCAGGCGAACCGTGGGCCGAACGTGCCCGCCTGCAGGGCGAACAGCTTCACGTCCACCATCGGCCCGACGACCAGGAACGAGAACCGGGCGGTCAGGGAGAACTGCTTCAGCCCGGCGGCGACGAACGCGTCCGCCTCGGAGCAGAGCGAGACGAGTACGGCCAGC
>DASQPY010000747.1:0-2573 GCA_035643735.1 Actinoallomurus sp.
ACGGGCCGTCCTGCGCCGGCCGGAGGACTTCCGGCGGATCGCGGTGGTCGGAGCGCCGATCCTCGGGCTCGGTGAGTCCTGGGCCACCGGAGCGGCCGGGGTCCACGCGGCCGGCGCGACCGCGGCCGGCGCCCAGGCGGCGGGAGCCGCCTGAGCCGGACGGCCGAGCGTGGCCTGGCCCTTGCACGAGGCCGTGCCGACGCCGTTCGCGCTCGAAATGGCGTTACCGCAGATGTCCATCTGCGGGGCCATCGCGTCCGGGTCGTTGTCGGTACGGATGTGCGCGAACCGGGCCCCCATCGGGATCCCCGAGCTCAGCAGGTTGACGTGGTTACCGAACAGGCCGATCGGGGCGATGATCGGGATGTGGATCTGCTCGCCGCCGAGAATGCTGTGGTCACCCGTCGTGTCGTCCGCGTTGGCCACGCCGGTACCGGCCGCGGTAATGGCGGCCGCGACCAGCGCTACGCGCGCGGCGCGAACGGTCCATTTGTGCATGTCTCCCCCAAGGGTGTTGATTTTCTTCACTGGTGGTTCGGGAGGTTCTCGCCCGAGCGGTGCAGTGATGTTCTGTTCGCACAATGCTCAGGCGTTCAACCGGCGATGTGGATCACCGCTCGGAGTTCTCGTGGAGAATGGGTCATTGCCCCGGACGCGGCCGATGGGCGCTCAGCAACGGCATCGGCGAAAGGCGGGCAACCCGGGCGATGGGCCCTAATGCCCGTCGCGTGAGAAGTTGTTTCGTCGGCGTGGGCGGGCGAACCGAGAATCGCCCGAACCGCAGTGACAATCGCGTGAGCGATGGAGAAGAGGTCGAGGTTTTGGCGGCGAATCACACGGGCGGCGAGAGACGCCGTCCACACCTTCAGCTTTTGCCGCTTCACACACCCTCCAAGTGGCCGGTGATCTCAGAAACGTCGAACCTCGATGCTGATCGATCGCAACATTAACACCGCGCCCCCCGAGGCCCGTGCCACCTCATCCGGGCACGTAAAGCAGCCTCCGACCTGCGGCGGGATTTAAAAAGATCATGCCCGGAGCCGTCCATGCGCTGGCCAGCCGAAGCAAACGACGAGCAATGATCCATCCGTTACGGGGTTGCAATATTTGAGGTTCTCATTACTTACACAACCAGCATGAGAAGGCCGAAGCATGCCGACCAGTATCGGATATTTAGCCTATTCGACGGAAGCGGCAGCCGTATTTCTCCAAAGCCACCAAGGAGGGAAAGACCGTCGCCGGCGATGGCCTCTCCACACCCTCGGCATGCGATGAACGTCGTGATACGGGATGCTTGTCCCCATGCGCGACCTGATGCTTCTTCCCAAGGCGCATCTGCACGTCCATCTGGAGAGCACCATCCGGTGGGCGACGTTGCGGGAGATCGGCGCGGCCACCGGCCTGCGGGTCCCGGCACGGCCGGACGGGCCGCTGGTCTTCGACGGGTTCCGCCACTTCGCGGACCACAACTCCCTCGTACGGGCCGTCCTGCGCCGGCCGGAGGACTTCCGGCGGATCGCGGTGGAGTTCTGCGCCGACGAGGCCGCGCAGGGCACGCGCTACGCCGAGGTCACGTTCACGGCGGCCTCACACGGCGAACGGCTCGGGGATCTGGACATGCCGCTGGAGGCCGTGCTGGACGGCCTGGCCGAGGGCCAGGCCGCGTACGGCATCGAGTGCCGCGTGATCCTCGACCATTCCCGGCGGCGTTCGGTCGAGCGCGTCCGCCGGACGCTCGAGCTGGCCGAGAAACACGCGCCGAACGGCGTGGTCGGCATCGGACTGGCGGGTGAGGAGTCCCATCCGCTCACGCCGTTCGCCTCGGTGCTGAACGCGGCGCACGACGCCGGGCTGCATCTCATCCACCACGCTGGGGAGACCTGCGGCCCCGAGAGCATCCGCGAGGCGATCACCGTCGGGCGCGCCGAGCGCCTGGGACACGGCATACGCGTCCTGGACGACGTCGACCTCGTCGCCGAGGTGCGCGAGCGGGCCATCCCGCTGGAGGTCTGCCCCTCGTCGAACGTGACGCTGGGGCTCGCCGGCTCCTTCCGTACGCATCCGCTGCCGCGCCTGCGCGATGCCGGTCTGCTGGTCACCGTCAACACCGACATCCCGTCGATCGCCGGGACCTCCCTGACCGAGGAGTACTCCCGCGTCCGCGAGGCGTTCGGCTACGACGACGAGACGCTCGCGGACCTGTCGCGGACGGCCGTCGATGCGTCCTTCGCCCCGGCCGCGACCAAGGAACGCCTGCACCGGGAGACCGACGCCTGGCTGGACGCGGACGAGGACCTCGGCGGTGACGTCATCTAACGCGCGTCGGTGCGGAAGACGAGGACGCGTTCGACCGGCACCGTGAGGCGTACGACCTCACCGGGCACGACCCGCTCCAGCGCGCGAAAGCAGATGACTACCGCGACCGTCGTACCGAAATACCGGCTCACGTCCTCCATGCGCAACGTGCCGAAACGGCGGACCGATATAAGTCTGTTTGCGGGGCGTAAGTTGGTCTCGAGGCGGGCGCTCCCGGCGGCCATGACGACCGGTAACGCCCACATCTGCACAGGAGG
>DASQPY010000748.1:0-10686 GCA_035643735.1 Actinoallomurus sp.
TCGCCGAGCGTCTTGGCCACGAACCTGCGCACGGCCGCGACCTCCGCGGCGTGACGCGGGATCGTGATCGATCCGAGCACGGACCCGGCGGACCTCTGACCAGGCGTAGTCCGGTCAGGCCGCCCTGTTTCGCCTATATCACGATCATCGGCATGGCCGAACGCTGTTTCGCGCATGGCTGCAAACCCTCTCGGGTGCGATTTTAGGGGGCGTAAAGCAACTATGCTGTGAGCATACGACCACAATGTGTGACCATGCAACAGGGGGCCCGAGTTCGTCTCGAACACCGGAGTGCCGACGCAGTGAACCTCAATACCCTCCACGAGATCGCCACGATCTCCGACCCGATCGAGCGCGCCCGCGCGCTGGGCCGGGCCATGACCGAGCAGCAGGGCCTCGTCGAAGAGGCGGCCCGGATGCGGCGCCAGGCGATCGCCGAGGCCCGCGAGACCGGCCACCGGCTCGAAGAGATCGCCAACGTCCTGGGCGTCTCCCCCGGGCGCATCTCCCAGATGCGCAAGGGTCCGGCGTCGCGCACTCCGCAGTCACCGGCCGATCCGCGACCACAGGTCATCGTGCACCGGGCGCTGCCCAGCGCGTCCGGCCTGAACGGCCCGGTCACCGCGGCCGAGAGACAGGGCCTGCGCCCCGGCATCCGCATCCTCTATGTCGGCGCCGAGCCGTCCAGCGAGCACGTCGCGACGTGCCTGCGCATCCAGCCCGGCGACGAGGTCGTGGTCCGCCGGCGCATGGTCTTCGCCGACGAGGTGCCCGTACGCCTGGTCACGTCCTACTTTCGCGCCGACCTGTTCGCCGGCACCTGCGTCGAGAGGCCGGAGCTGATCGAGCCCTCGCTGCAGGAGTGCCTGGAGGGCCTGGGCCACACCTTCGGACATGCCGAGGAGACCCTGGTGGCCCGGCCGGCCACGCGTTCGGAGACCGACGCCCTGGAGCTCGAGCCGGGCGAGTGGGCCGTTCAGGTGCTGCGGGCCTCCTACTCCGGCGACGACACCCCCGTGCACATGATGGAGTCGGTCTGCGCCGCGAGCCGGCACATCTTCACGGTGAGCCAGGGGGCCGGGCTCCAGGAGTTCTGACTCACATGTAGGCCGTCATCCACCGGTCCAGCTCCGCGAAGAACCTCGCCCGCACCGGCTCCGCGGACAGCGCGAGGTCGTGCAGTCCGCCGTCGACGCGGACGCAGGTCACGTGGGGGCCGAGCCGCGTCGACCAGCGGGCGATGTCGTCGACGTCGAGCACGACGTCGGCGCTGGTGACATCGCCGTTCTTGCCGCGTGCGGTGCGGGCCGAGGCCATCACCAGGACCGGCACGTCGACGGCCAGCCCCGTGTGCGCCTGCCGGTGCGCCCGCATGACCGCCGACAGCCAGCCCAGGCGTACCGGGAACCCCCGCGCGGGCTTCCAGGCCAGGTCGAAGTCCCATTCACCGTCGTGGTCGCGGTGGATGCTCCGCACGTACGACTCCGACAGCCCGGTGGGGAAGACCATGGTCGGACGCACCTTGGCCGCGGCGCGTACGAGCGGCCCGACGAGCACACGCACCGGCGCCGGGACGTTCAGCTCCAGGAACGGGCTGTTGAGGAACAGCCCGTCGACCAGCCCCTTGCCCCTGACGCGGTCCGCCCACAGGGCGGCGACCAGGCCGCCGGTCGAGTGCCCGTTGAGGAGCAGGACGTCGTTCTCCTCGCGGATGAGGCGCACCGCCTCGTCGATCTCCGGGAAGTAGTCGGACATGCTGCGCGCGAAGTTCGGGGTCTGGTGCGGGAGCAGCGACCGGCCGTACTTGCGCAGGTCGAGCGCGTAGAAGCTGTATCCGCGTTCGACGTAGAAGTCGGCGAGGTGCGCCTGGAAGAAGTAGTCGACGAAGCCGTGGACGTACAGCACGGCCTTGCGCCCCGGCGCGCGGCGCCGCACCAGCGTCGCCACGACCTCGCCCTCGGCGTCGTCCTCGAAGGTCAGGCGGAGTGATTCGTAGTCCGCGCCCAGAACATCCTGTTCTTCCATGGCGGATCAGCGTACGGGCCGGGCCCACTCCAGTACCACGACGGGCCAGGATGAGCACGACGCCGGAAGTTACGGCCGCACGAGCACCCGGCGTAGGAGTAGAACATCAGCGGACATGGTGGTGGCGGCGGAGGAGAAGACCATAGACGAGCAGAGTGTCATCGGGTGGTCCGGCGCGGCGTGGCTCAACCCGCCGCTGCGCGCGGAGGAGGACGGTGACGCGCTGCTGGTGACGACGCGACAGGGCAGCGACTTCTGGCGGACGACGAGCTACGGCTTCGTCCACGACGACGGGCACGCGCTGCTGCACGCGTTCCCGTCCGGCTCCGCCGTCGAGGTCGGCTTCGTGGCGAACCTGGACGAGCTGTACGACCAGGCCGGGCTCATGATCCGGGTGGACGCGCAGACCTGGATCAAGGCCGGGATCGAGCTCAGCGACGGGCTGCCCCAGCTCGGGGCCGTGGTCACCCACGGGCGGTCGGACTGGTCGGTGGCGCCGGTGCCGGAGTGGGCCGGGCGCCGGGTCACCGTACGGGCGAGCCGGGCCGGCGACGCGGTGACTCTACGGGCACGCTGCGAGGACGAACCCTGGCGGATGGTACGGCTGGCGCCGCTCGACCCGGAGGCCACCGCGGCGGCGGGGCCGTTCTGCTGCTCACCTTCGCGCGAGGGCCTGACCGTCCGCTTCACGCGCTTCACGACCGGCCCCGCCGACCAGGCCCTGCACGCCTGACCAGTCGCTCGGCAACTCGGCCACTTCCACACAGTCTCCCTGCGTGCCATCGCTGGTCCAACTGCTCTTTCGCCATGCTGGGGAGGTCATCTGAAGGTCTCCATCAGTTCCTGGATCAGACGGCGAGACGAGTCTATGGGCTCAGCCACTGCCCCGATTCGGTCGAACCTCGTATCGAGTCCGGCCACCTCGGACGCCTCCGGTACCAACCTGCCCCCATTCAGTGCCTCCACGTAGGCCACCATTCCCTCCTTGAGCGTCACGATCTTGAAGGGACCGTCGAGACCGAAGTTTGCACCTGCCGTGTTGGGAATCACGCGCAGGGTCACGTTCGGCAGCTCCGAGAGTTCCAGCAGCCGGCCGAGCTGGTTTCGCATGACTTCCTTACCGCCGACATGAACGAGTAGAGCGGTCTCCGCGAGCAAGACCCACACATCGGGCGGATCCTTTCTCGTCAGCAGGCTCTGACGCGTCATTCGCGCTTTCACGGCGCCTTCCACATCCGGCCATCGACCGGCCGTTAAGACGGCCCTGGCGTATTCGGGTGTCTGGAACATGGCGGGTATCAATTGACCCGCGTAGATCTTCATGACGGAGGCACGGACTTCCGCCTCGGTGAAGGACTTGAACCAGTTGGGGTCGTGGCCGAGGCGCGCGTAGTACAGCAGCACGCCGAACAGGCCGCCCGTCCTCCACGCCTCGTCGACCTGGGCGGCCTGGGCGTCGGTGAGCTTCGCCTCGCCGTTCTCCAGTCGGGAAATCGACGACCGGGCGCAGTTGAGCAGCTCCGCCAGCGCGCCCCCTGACGCGCCTCGCTGCATCCGGTGAAACCGCAGCAGGTAGGCCATGAACGCCCACAGCGACGATCGCGGATCCGGGGACTCGTTGATGTTCATCGGGACACGCTCCGGGGCAGCGAAGTTCCAGAAATTCCCGGGAATAGTGACACACAAGTGCACCCTGGTGATGCTGGTCCGTGAAAAAGCGACATTCGACGACGCGACATATACGGACAGGAGTCCCATTTCTCATGCCGGCGCAACGAGATCCGCATGACGCCCCGGCGATACGGGCGTTCGGGATCACGCTCAAGAAGATGCGAGACGCCGCCGAACTCGCCCAGAAGGAATTCGGGGAGACGCTGGGCTACAGTCCGCAGTTCATCGGTCAGATCGAGAGCGCGAGAAACATTCCGTCCAAAACGTTCGCCCAGGATCTCGACACGTACTTCAAACTCGACGGACTGTTCCTCGAACTCTGGAACCTCATCAAGGACGCGCGCCGCCTCGGGATGTCACCGGCCGGCTTCTCCAAGTACGTGGAGCTGGAGCGGAGCGCCACCACGATGCGCGTCTTCGAGTCACGCTTCATCCCCGCTCTCTTCGAGGCCGGCGACGACGCGCGTGTTCTCGACCGCCCGAATCTGCCCCACGTGTTCCTCGTCATCGACGAAGAGGCACTCCGGCGAAAAGAGGGACCGGCCGAAGTCACCGGCGATCGGTTCGCCCATCTCCTGCGGCTCACCGAGCGGCCCGAAATATGCGTCCAGGTACTGGCACACGACACCGACTACCCGGCGGCGCACGCCGGGAGTTTCACCGTTTTGGGATTCGACGGCGACAGCGATGTCGTCTACATCGAATCCGCCGGACTCGGCAGTCTGATCGACACGCCTTCCGCCGTGGCGAGCTGCGCGATGCGGTTCGACCTGCTTCGGGGCCACGCCTACTCGGTCACCGAGTCGCGCTCCATCCTGGAGCGGTCGCTGGCGGCCTACTCGCCGGATTCGAGGTCGCCCTCCAGCTGAAGGTAGGTCTGCTTGAGCCGGTCGAGGGTCTCCGCAGAGGGCTCGGCCCACAGCTCGCGGTCGGCGGCCTCCAGGAGGCGTTCGGTGATGCCGCGCAGCGCCCAGGGGTTCGACCGCTCCATGAACTCGCGGTTCTCGGCGTCGAAGACGTACTCCTCGGCCAGCTTCTCATACATCCAGTCGTCGACCACGCCCGCCGTCGCGTCGTAGCCGAACAGGTAGTCGACGGTCGCGGCCAGCTCGAACGCGCCCTTGTACCCGTGGCGGCGCATGGCCGCGATCCAGCGCGGGTTCACGACGCGGGCGCGGAACACCCGATGCGTCTCCTCGCCGAGCGTCCTGGTCCTGACCTGGTCCGGCAGCGCGGAGTCGCCGACGTACGCCGCGGGGCTGCGGCCGGTCAGCGTGCGGACCATGGCGACCATGCCGCCGTGGTACTGGAAGTAGTCGTCGGAGTCGACGATGTCGTGCTCGCGGGTGTCCTGGTTCTTGGCCGCGACCGCGATGCGCCGGAACGCCGCCTCCATGTCGGTACGGGCCTCGCGGCCGTCCAGGCCGCGCCCGTACGCGTAGCCGCCCCACACCGCGTACACCTCGGCGAGGTCACCGTCGTCGCGCCAGTTGCGCGAGTCGATCAGCGGCAGCAGCCCGGCGCCGTACGCACCCGGCTTGGAGCCGAAGATCCGGCTTGTCGCGCGCCGCCAGTCGCCGTGCTGAGCGGCGTCCTCCAGCGCGTGGGCGCGCAGGTGGTTGTCCGGCTCGTCGAGCTCGGCGACGGCCGCGATCGCGTCGTCCACGAGCGAGATGACGTGCGGGAACGCGTCGCGGAAGAAACCGGAGATGCGCAGCGTCACGTCGACGCGCGGACGGCCGAGCTCCTCGCGCGCAATGATCTCGAAGCCGGTGACCCTCCGCGAGGCCTCGTCCCACACCGGCCGTACGCCGATCAGCGCGAGCACCTCGGCGATGTCGTCGCCCTGGGTGCGCATCGCCGAGGTGCCCCAGACGGTGAGGCCGACGCTGCGCGGGTACTCCCCGGTGTCGGCGAGGTGACGCTGGAGGAGCGAGTCGGCGAGGGAGACCCCGACGTCCCATGAGTTGCGGGACGGGATCGCCTTGGGGTCCACGGAGTAGAAGTTGCGGCCGGTCGGCAGGACGTTGACGAGCCCGCGCGTCGGCGACCCCGAGGGGCCGGCCGGGACGTACCCGCCGTCGAGCGCGTGCAGCACCGCGTCGATCTCACCGGACGTGGCGTCGAGCCGTGGCACCACCTCGACCGCCGCGAACTCCAGCAGCCGTACGACCTCCGCCGCGGGTGCGCCGAGCACCTCGGCGCAGACCACGGAGGCCTTGGACACGTCCCAGCCGAGGGTCTCCATGCCGACCACGAGCCGCCGCGCGACCGCCTCGAGCAGGTCGACCACGTCGGAGGCGGTACGCGCCGGGCCGTCGGCGATCTCGGCGAGCCCGCCCGCGTCCGCGTCCGCACCGGGGGTGGCGAGCAGGACCTTCTCGTCCAGGCCGTACGGGGCGGCGATCGCCGCCCGCAGGCCCGGCAGCGCACCGGCCTTCCCGGCCCAGACCTGGGCGGCCCGCAGCACCGCGAGCACCAGGTTGACCCGCTGTTCGGAGTTGGGCGCGTCACCGAGGATGTGCAACCCGTCCCGGATCTGCACGTCCTTGATCTCGCACAGGTAGCCGTCGACGTGCAGGACGAACTCGTCGAACGCGGTCGCGTCGGGCTCGTCGTCGATGTGCAGGTCGTGGTGGAGCTGGGCGGCCTGGATGAGGGTCCAGATCTGCGCGCGCACGGCGGGCAGCTTGGTCGGGTCGAGCGCCTGCACCGTGGCGTACTCGTCGAGGAGCTGTTCGAGCTTGGCCAGGTCCCCGTACGTGTCGGCGCGCGCCATCGGCGGCACCATGTGGTCGACGATGGTCGCGTGCCCGCGCCGCTTGGCCTGGGTGCCCTCGCCCGGGTCGTTGACGATGAACGGGTAGACGAGCGGCAGGTCGCCGAGGACCGCGTCGGGGGCGCAGGCGGCGGACAGGCCGAGGCCCTTTCCGGGCAGCCATTCGAGGGTGCCGTGCTTGCCGAGGTGGACGACGGCGTCGGCGCCGAAGGTCTCATCGAGCCAGCGGTAGGCGGCCAGGTAGTGGTGGGACGGGGGCAGGTCGGGGTCGTGGTAGATCGCGACCGGGTTCTCGCCGAAGCCGCGCGGCGGCTGGATCATCAGCAGCACGTTGCCGAACCGCAGCGACGCCAGCACGATGTCCTCGCCATCGACGTAGAGCCCACCCGGCGGCTCGCCCCAGTGCCGCCGTACGCCCTCGCGCAGGGAGTCCGGCAGCGCCGCGAACCATCGCTCGTAGTCCGCCAGCGGTACCCGTGCGGACGCGGCGCGCAGCTGGTCCTCGGTCAGCCACTCGACGTCGTGGCCGCCCGCCGCGATCAGCGTGTGGATGAGCGTGTCGCCGTCGGAGGGATGGTCGCCGACCTGGTAGCCGGCCTCCTTCAGCGCCCCCAGCAGGCGTACCGCCGAGACGGGCGTGTCCAGGCCGACCGCGTTGCCGACGCGCGCGTGCTTGGTCGGGTACGACGACAGCACGATCGCCGTCTTCCGGTCGGCGGGCGGCGTGTGCCGCAGCCGCGCGTGGCGTACGGCGATGCCGGCGACGCGGGCGGCGCGCTCGGGATCGGCGGCGTACACGGGGATGCCGTCGGGGCCCTCCTCCTTGAAGGAGAACGGCACCGAGATCAGGCGGCCGTCGAACTCGGGGATGGCGACCTGCATGGCCGCGTCCATCGGCGACAGCGCCGCGTCGGAGGCCTCCCACACCTCGCGCGAGGTGGTCAGGCACATGCCCTGGATGACCGGGACGTCCAGGGTGGCCAGCGCGCCCGCGTCCCACCCGTCCTCGGCCGACGCACCGGCTGCGAGCACCGTGACGACGACGGCGTCCGCGCGCCCGAGGAGCTCCATCAGGCCCTCGTCGGCGGCGCGCAGCGAACCACAGAACACCGGCAGCGCGTTGCCGCCCGCCGCCTCGATCCGCTCGCAGAGGGTGTCGATGAACGCGGTGTTGCCGGACAGCTCGTGCGCGCGGTAGAACACCACGCCCACGGTCGGCAGTCCTTCGCGTACCGCGAAGTCGCCGCGCACGCCGTACGCGGGCATCCGCTGCGGCGGCGCCCACGGCTCCTCGTCGCCGGGCGACAGCATCCCGGCCAGGAAGCGCGCCAGCTCGCGCAGGTTGCCGACGCCACCCTCGCGCAGGTAGTCCAGGGCCTCGGTGGCCACACCCGCGGGCACGGTGGACAGGGCCATCAGCTCGGCGTCGGGACTCGCCTCGCCGCCCAGCGCGATGAGTGGCAGCCTACGCCGCCGCAGGTCCTCGACCCCTTCGCTCCAGGTCTTGAGGCCACCGAGAAGCCGCAGGATCACCGCGTCGACGCCCTCGCACAGCGCGTCCAGGTCGGCGATGCCGAGGCGGGCAGGATTACCGGTCGTGTAACCGGCCGAACGGGCCGACAAGAGCTCGGTGTCGGCCGTGGAGAGCAGCAAGACGCGCACGTGTGAGTCCTTCCCTCGGGGGTCCTCGCCCCGGCTCGGGTGACGATCGCCGACGGCAGGAAGTCTCCTGACTTTCAGGTCATCGCACGGCGGCCCGGACCCCCCTCGCGGGGACCGGCACCACCACCCGCGGCCTTCCAGCTCGCCGCCGTGGCCGTACGCGCGGGCTCGCTACCTGATCACAGTTGCGGGACAGCCCCGGAATCTCACCGGGTTCCTTCCCTCGCCGTCGCCCGGACAGTCTACGGAGCGCACGGCCCGGCCGATACGTGCCGGATGTCACCCTCCACGGTTACCGTATTGCCAGGAGCGAGCGGAGCGAGTGAGTCAATGAACACAGCGCTTCTGGTCACACCTCCGGCGAAGGAGGGCTCATGAGCAGCCCAGGGCTCATCATGGAGCGAGCCGACGTGACGCCGCCCGCGCACCTGGCGCCGCTCGTGGCCCACTACTCGGGCTACCGCTACGAAGGCCTGCCGCCGGGCACCCACCACGGCCTCCCGTCGCCCTACCTGACGATCGTCATCAGCCTCGGCGCGCCGACCCGTACGACGGTCATGCCCGACCCGCGGCAGGCACCGGCCGAGTTCGCCGCGCTCCTGGGCGGGATGCACACCCGCGCCGCGCTGATCGAGCACGACGGCAGCCAGTACGGCGTCCAGCTCGCCCTCACCCCCGACGGCGCGAGGTCCCTGCTCGGCATGCCCGCCGGCGAGCTCGCCTCGGCGATCGTCCCGCTCGACCGGCTCGTCCACACGCGCATGGGCGAGCTCATCGAGCGCATGAGCGAGGCCCGCACGTGGCCCGCCCGGTTCGCCATCCTCGACGAGGTGCTGTCCCGTGACGTCGGCCGGCTCCCGGCGCCCTCGCCCGAGCTGGGCCACGCGTGGCGGCTCCTGACCGAACGCGGTGGCCGCGTCCGCATCGACGACCTCGCCCGCGAGGTCGGCTGGAGCCGGCGGCACCTCGGCGAGCGCTTCACGGCGGAGTACGGCCTGAGTCCCAAGGAGGCGGCACGCGTCGTCCGCTTCGAACGGTCGAAGCTGCTGTTGCAGCGGCGCGACCGGCCCGCCCTCGCCGCCGTCGCGGCGGCGTGCGGCTACTACGACCAGGCCCATCTGGCGCGTGAGTGGAACGACTTCATCGGGTGCCCGCCGTCGGCCTGGCTGACCGGCGACGACCTCCCATTCATCCAAGACGGGGAGCCGGAGCCGGAGCGACGATAGGGCCATGAGCGATACGAAGATCTGGCCCTCGATCCGCTACTCCGACGCCCACACCGCGATCCGCTTCCTCATCGACGCGTTCGGGTTCGAACGCGTCGCCGTCTATGAGACCGACGGCCGCGTCGACCACGCCGAGCTCCGCTGGCCGGCGGGAGGCGGCGTCATGCTCGGCAGCTCCTCCCGCGAGGACAGCGCGATCGCCGGCCTGCCGGCCGGCACCGGCTCGGTCTACGTCGTCACCGATGACCCCGCGACCCTGTTCAAGCGCTCCGTCGCGGCGGGCGCGATGGTGGTCATGGCGCCGAAGGAGGAGTCCTACGGCCTCGGCTTCACCGTCCGCGACCCCGAAGGGGTCTTCTGGAGCTTCGGCACGTACGCGGGCGCCGGAAGCTGAGTTCCGTCGCAGGAAGGGGACGAAGGTGTCGGAGCGATCACGGACCCTCGACGGCGATCCGTTCGGTGGCCGGCAGCCGACCAGTCACGAACGGATGAGCGGAAAGCCCTGGGACGCGTCGTACCACGACGGCCCCGCGCCTTGGGACACCGGCCGGCCGCAGCCCGCGATAGCGCGTCTGGCATCCGAAGGCGGATTCGCCGGAGCGGTGCTCGACGCGGGCTGCGGGACCGGCGAGAACGCTCTTCACGTCGCCTCGCTGGGACTGCCGGTTCTGGGCGTCGACGTGGCCGAGACGGCACTGGCGATCGCCCGGGAGAAGGCCGACGACCGTGGGATCGAGGCTGAGTTCGCCGCGGCCGACGCGTTCCGGCTGGAGCGTTTGGAGCGCAGGTTCGCGACGGTGCTGGACTGCGGGCTGTTCCACGCCTTCGACGGCGACGAGCGACCGAGATACGTGGCGAGCCTGGCGTCGGTGACCGAGCACGGCGGCACTCTGCACGTGCTGTGCTTCAGTGACGACGGTCCCGACACCGGCCCGCACCCGATCAGCCGGGACGACCTGAGAGCGGCGTTCGACCACGGCCGTGGATGGGACGTCGCCGCCATCGAACCGGACCGGGTCCGTACGAGATACCACGACGAGAACGGCGCACCGGCCTGGCTCGCGACGATCAAACGGATCTGAGGGGATCTCGCGAGCGGCGATGAGTCCTGCGGCGTCCGGCAGTCGTTACTGTCGAATTCGTTACCGAGGAGGACTTCTGATGCGCAGCGTGACCTATTCGATGGGCGTCTCGCTTGACGGCTACATCGTCGGGCCGGACGGCCGCTTCGACTGGACGGCGCCCGACAAGGAGGTCTTTCGCGCCCACATCGACGAAGTACGCGAGGTCGGCGTCCACCTGCTGGGACGACGCCTGTACGAG
>DASQPY010000749.1:0-5145 GCA_035643735.1 Actinoallomurus sp.
GATCATGGCCCACCTGTCCGAGGACGCGGCGCTGATCGACGCCTTCGGCTCCGGCATCGACTTCCACACCGTCACCGCGTCGCGGGTCTTCGACCTGCCGGCCGAGCAGATCGACGGCGAACTGCGCTCCCGCATCAAGGCGATGAACTACGGCCTGGCCTATGGCCTGTCCGCGTTCGGACTGTCCCAGCAGCTGCGCATCACCCCGGACGAGGCCCGCGCGCTGATGGAGGAATACTTCGAGCAGTTCGGCGGCGTCCGCGACTATCTGCGCGACATCGTCGCCAAGGCCCGCCACGACGGCTACACCGAGACCATCATGGGCCGCCGCCGCTACCTGCCCGACCTGACGTCGGACAACCGCCAGCGCCGCGAGATGGCCGAGCGGATGGCGCTGAACGCGCCGATCCAGGGCTCGGCCGCCGACATCATCAAGGTCGCCATGCTGCGCGTCGACCGCGCCATACGCGACTCCGGCCTACGCTCCCGCATGCTGCTGCAGGTCCACGACGAACTCATCTTCGAGGTGGCGCCGGGCGAGCTGGAGTCCCTGCGGGACCTGGTGAGATCCGAGATGGGCGCCGCGTACGGCCTCCGGGTGCCGCTGGAGGTGTCCATGGGCACCGGCCGCACCTGGCACGAAGCCGGCCACTGACCCGAGCAACCGAGGGTCGCCCTGCGACCAGGTGCCTCCGCCTGACGCCGGACGCCGGCGCGGGCGGGTTCCGTGTTCACCCAGCCGCAGCGGGGGGACAGGCACGTCATCTCGGCATCGCTTCGGCACCGGCGTGGCCGCCACCCTCAGCCGGGCCGCCAAGAGCGGCTCTCGGCTGCTCGCGCGCCGTCACCACCGGCTGCTCCTCCCGCCGAACTGTCGGCCGACGTGGCCACGTCGGCGGCAGAAACATGATGCGTGTGGTCGGCGCGGCCCGCGGGCCTTCGCCTTGCGGCTAAGGGGATCCCAGGTCAGGTGCATGCGTGTGGCGCGGGGTTGCGGCGACGGCGGAGGTGACAGGTCGCCGGCCGCGACCTCCGCACCCTCGATCGCCTTAGCGCCTGTCTCGAGGTCCCGCTGCCCTACCGCGCGGCTCAGACGAATCTCGCCCGTTGTCGTCGGTCGCCGGTCGACATCAGGCCGACTCCCTCCTCCACCTTGTGACGCGCCGCCTGGACGCCGCTCGCCGCGGACGGGGACTTCGAGACAGGCCCTGGCCGCCGGCGCACCGGACCCCCGGCCCTGACGGAACCTTTACGCCGAAATGACAGGACACCTCGCGGATCGTGTTCGGGCGATTACATGATCGCGGGAGCGGGAAGTAACTTTTCGCTGGGCTTCGTGCGCACCGCGTGCAGAAACGCTAGGGGACAAACCGTGCCGCACCTTGACAAATTCGCTGCTGCATTGATCGTCATCGCCGTGGTGGTCGGCTTCCTGGCCCCACGTGATCGGCATGACGCCGGTCCTCCTCGCGCGAACCCGGCCGCCGCCGGGGGCGTCGCGCAGAGCGGGCAGGCCGCATCGTCGAAGGCCGCCGCCCCACCCCGCAAACCGCCGCCCAAGAAGCCACCGTTCAACCTGGCCAAGGCCGCCGCGGCGGCGCGCGCCGTCAGCGCGAACGAGCTCGGTCAGGTCCCGATTCTGATGATCCACCGTGTGATGGCCAAGCCGCGGGCCTCGCTGGACCGCTCGACCAAGGAGCTGTACGACGAGTTCACCGGCATGGCCAAGCAGGGCTACGTCCCGGTGACCGCGGCCGAGTTCGTCGCCGGGAAGATCAACATCCCGGCGGGCAGGCACCCGGTCGTGCTGACCTTCGACGACGGGTCGATCACGCACGCCGACTTCGACGGGGCGGGGAATCCCAAGCCGGACACGGCGATCGCGGTCATCCAGCGGGTGGCGAAGGAGAATCCCGGCTTCCGCCCGGTCGCGACGTTCTTCGTGAACCGCGACCCGTTCTACGGCGGCTCGAAGCCGGGCGTCGAGACGATGCGCTGGTTGGTCCGCAACGGGTACGAGATCGCCAACCACACGATGAACCACAAAGACATGCGCAGGATGAGCAAGAGCGAAGTGGACAAGGAGATCGGCACCGACGAGAAGCTGATCCAGGACGCCATCGGGCGGCCGGCGACCACCTTCGCGTTCCCGTTCGGCGCGATCTCGCAGCTCGCATGGGCCCAGCACGGGACGGGTGCGGGCGTGAAGTGGAACTTCCAGGGCATGTTCCTGGCCGGCTGGAAACCGGCCGACTCGCCGTATGCCAGCAGCTTCGACCCGCGTCAGATCCCGCGGATCCGGGACAAGGAAAAAATCAAGGAAGATGACTGCAAGCAGTACTGCTCAACAGCATGGCTGGAGTGGCTGGCGAAGAATCCCGACAAGCGGTACACCTCCGACGGGAACCCGGCCACGATCGCCTTCCCGCAGGATAAGATGATCTACCTCTACACGCGTTACAAGGAGTGGGCCTGCCCTTACTGACCACTCTTGAGATTGACCGCTGCCCCTGGCCTCCCATATTCTGATCGCTGCGCTGTGGGCCTGCGCGCGCCTCGGACAGAGCAGGCTCGCGCTCGGTCAAGTCGACATCGGTCTGGATCACACGCCGGTTCATCGGCAGGGACGATAACTGGCCCTCCGCGCAGCACAGGCAACTACGCATGTCCGTATCCGGAGCCATCCCACACATGACGAGCAGCACCGAGGCCACCTCGAGTACCCCGCAGGTAGCGGTCAACGACATCGGGTCCGAGGAAGCCTTCCTCGCGGCGATCGACGAGACCATCAAGTACTTCAACGACGGCGACATTGTCGAAGGGACTGTCGTCAAGGTCGATCGAGACGAGGTCTTGCTCGACATCGGCTACAAGACCGAGGGCGTCATCCCCTCGCGTGAGCTGTCCATCAAGCACGATGTCGACCCCAACGAGGTCGTCAAGGTCGGTGATCACGTTGAGGCTCTTGTCCTCCAGAAGGAGGACAAGGAAGGCCGCCTGATCCTGTCCAAGAAGCGTGCTCAGTACGAGCGCGCCTGGGGCACGATCGAGAAGATCAAGGACGAGGACGGCATCGTCACCGGTACCGTCATCGAGGTCGTCAAGGGCGGCCTGATCCTGGACATCGGTCTTCGTGGCTTCCTTCCCGCGTCTCTTGTGGAGATGCGCCGGGTGCGTGACCTTCAGCCGTACGTCGGGCGCGAGCTCGAGGCGAAGATCATCGAGCTGGACAAAAACCGCAACAACGTGGTTCTGTCCCGCCGTGCCTGGCTGGAGCAGACGCAGAGCGAGGTCCGCCAGACCTTCCTCAACACGCTGCAGAAGGGCCAGGTCCGCAAGGGCGTCGTGTCGAGCATCGTCAACTTCGGTGCCTTCGTCGACCTCGGCGGAGTCGACGGCCTGGTGCACGTGTCCGAACTCTCCTGGAAGCACATCGACCACCCGTCCGAGGTGGTCGAGGTCGGCCAAGAGGTCACCGTCGAGGTTCTCGACGTGGACATGGAGCGCGAGCGGGTCTCCCTGTCGCTCAAGGCGACGCAGGAGGACCCCTGGCAGCAGTTCGCCCGCACCCACCAGATCGGGCAGGTCGTGCCGGGTCGCGTCACCAAGCTGGTGCCGTTCGGCGCGTTCGTCCGGGTCGAGGAGGGCATCGAGGGCCTGGTGCACATCTCCGAGCTGGCCGAGCGCCACGTGGAGATTCCGGAGCAGGTCGTGCAGGTCGGCGACGAGATCTTCGTGAAGATCATCGACATCGACCTCGACCGGCGCCGCATCAGCCTCTCGCTGAAGCAGGCCAACGAGGGCGGTGGGACGTTCACCGACGAGGAGTTCGACCCGACGCTCTACGGCATGCCGGCCGAGTACGACTCCGAGGGCAACTACAAGTACCCCGAGGGCTTCGACTCCGAGACCGGCGACTGGCTCGAGGGCTTCGACCAGCAGCGTGAGACGTGGGAGCGGCAGTACGCGGAGGCGCGTGCCCGTTTCGACGCTCACAAGAAGCAGGTCGAGGAGGCCCGCAAGGCCGAGGCCGAGGCGGCCGGACCGCAGTCCTACAACTCCGAGGGTGAGCCGCCGAGTGGCGGCGGCAGCAGCGGCGACGCCGGAGGCGGCGGCGCGCTCGCTTCGGACGAGGCTCTCGCGGCGCTGCGGGAGAAACTGTCCGGTAACCAGGAGTAATACAACCGCATAATGGTCGATTCCGACTCAAGTGCACGTCCTGGGGGTCCCGTCGTATCGGCGGGGCCCCCGGTCGTTCCCCAAGAGCTCTCCCGTGTCCTGCTCGTCGCGGTCACCATCGCCGTCCTCTCTGAGGTGTTGCGGGCCGCGTTCCCCCCATTCGGTCATTTCGCCGCGACCTCCGGCGCTGTCACGGCCTCCGCGGCGATCCTCGTCGTCTGCCTGGCCGGCTTCGTCGCGCCCGCCGTGCGCGCGGCCGCCGGGCCTCGTGGTCTGCTGCTGGCCGGGGTCGGCGGCCTTTTTGTCCTGCGGCTCTGCACCCAGGCCCTTTCGCCCGCGCTCTGGACGGCCTTCGCCGGCGCCGCGTTCGCCATGCTCGCCATCACCGCGCTGTACGAGACGGCGCGCGGCCTGTCCGGCACCGGTTTCGCGGTGGCGGTGGTCGCCGGGCTGACCGGCGAAACGGCGCTGCGCCTGGCCTTCGGCACCTGGGACCCGGCCGACCGGGGCGGCGTACTGCCCTGGCTGGCCTGCCTTCTCGTCGTCGGCGCGGGGGCCATCGCCTTGGTCAGGCAGGTGCGGATCCTGCCTGTGGAGGCGCCCGCGATCGGCTGGCGTGACGCGCTGGGCGCCGCCGCGCTGGGGCCGTTCCTCGCCCTGCAGATCCTCGTCCTGGCCAGTCCGGCGTTCGCGGCCTCCAGCGGATGGTTGTCGCTGCCGGCCGCCGGCGCCGTCGTACTCGGCGCGCAGGCGCTCACCCTGGCCTTCCTGTCCTCCGGACTCGCCGTCGCGGCCGTGCCCGGCGGGGTGTGCGTCTTCGGCGGAGCCCTGCTGGGCGTCGGCGCGGGGGCGGTCACCGGCCGGTACGGCCTCACCGGGATCGTCGCGGTCGCCGTGATCGTCGCCGGGCAGGTGCTGTCGGCGTGGCTGCTGGCGGTCGCCTGCCGGGTGCCACTGCGCCGCGGC
>DASQPY010000750.1:0-3383 GCA_035643735.1 Actinoallomurus sp.
CACACCGCACGCATGAGACTCCTCTCGACGGCCTCAAGCGTGCAACCTCGAGCAAGGTCGAGGTCAAGGCGACAGGCGCTCCGCCTCGGTGACCGGGTCGCCGGCGAGGAGACGCGCGGTTGCGGCGCGTGCCACCGCGTCGGTCGCACCGCGTCCACCGAGCGCGAGCGGCGCGATGCGGGCGAGCCGCAGCAGCTCCGGCTCCAGCCCGGCGAGGAACGCCGGATCGGTGGCCGAGACGACGATGAGCCGGGGCGGTGCGGCCGTGGCGGTGCGGATCAGGTCCGGCATCGGCGTGGCCGCTCCCAGATAGCTCACGCGCCAGCCGTTGCGGTGCAGGACGACGCCGAACGTCATCAGCGGGATGTCGTGCTGCTCTCCCGGCGCACAGGCGAGCAGCGCCCGTGGCCCGTGGCCGCGTCCCCACCCACGGCTGAGGGCGGCCAGCCGGGCGCGCAGAACATTGCTGGCGAAGTGCTCCTGCGCGACGCTGATCTCACCACGGCTCCAGCGCTCGCCCACCTCACGGAGGAAGGGCAGCACGACGTCGCGCAGCACGGTCTCCGGCGTGAAGCCGGTCAGCAGCCGGTCGAGGATCGTCTCCGCCGAGGCCTCGTCGAAGCCTTCGAGCGCCTCCGCGAGTGCCTGCCCGGCGGCGGACAGGCCGGGCGGAACGGGGGGCGGTGCCGGGACCTCCGCTGCCTCGCGCAGGGCGGCCTGAGCGGCCTCGGCGGTGGACAGCCCGCGCATGAGATGTGCCTGCATGACGCGAATGCGATGCTCATCGTCCTCGGAGTACAGGCGATAGCCGCCCTGCGACCGTGCGGGACGCAGCACGCCGTACCGGCGTTCCCAGGCCCGCAGGACATGCGCACTGACCCCGAGCCGCCGGCTGAGCTCGCCGATCCGCAGCAGTGCGGGCACGGGTTCCATGCGCTCAATGTACAGACCCTAGACGAACATTTGACAAACCCTCGTGAGCGCGCCTAGCTTCGAAATCGAGGCCCTAACAGGGGGATTGCCGCAGCCGACCTCGCAGTGAAAGTCCGGCTACCGGGGGCCATATACCGGGACAGCGACGGTCGGTTCACCTGCTCAGGCCTCAGAGGTAACCGGGGGAGGGAAGACGGGCGGCGTCAAAACCGCCCGTCTTCTTCCCCGGGAGACCGCGCCCTGGCCGCGCACTTGAAGCGCCCCGGCCGCGGTCAGGGCGCCCCGCCGGGCACTGCTGGACCATCCCTGAAGCCTGAAACGGGTCGCGATCGGCCGCCGTACGGCTAACGGACGGGTACGCCAGTCGGCGGCCGGTCTGCGGGAGGCCACAGCGTTGCCGAGCGGTGCCGGGCCCGATGCGAGATTTCGGTACGGCAGGCGGCTCAGGTGGCGGCGAGGGCCGCGTCGACGTCGTCGTACAGCGGAAGCCGCTGGGCCAGCCCTGTGATCCACAGGACCCGGGCGGTGGTGTACTCCACGCCCGCCAGGACGAGCATGCCGTCCTCGGCGGACGAGAGGCGCTTCCAGTACGACACGACTGTGCTCAGGGCGCTGGTGTCGATGAAGCTCAGGCCCGAGAAGTCAAGAATGATCTTACGGCCGTGCTCCCGGATCACCCGATCCAGATGGGCGGTGAACTGGGTACGGCTGACAATGTCCAGCTCCCCCTTGACCGCGACGACCGTCCGGTCGCCATGGCGAGTGGAGCTGAGTTCGAGCGCTGCCACGGTGACCTCCACGGACTCAGTGGACGCCACCGTACAGGTCAGACGTACCGCGACGGGAGAGGCATCTCAAGACGAACTGTCGTACCCCGTTCACCTGCGATGATATGCACCGCCGAGCAGATCTGGCGTGTCACCCACAGGCCCATGCCGCCCTCGGCGTCGGAGGGCGGAGGGTTGTCCCCGGCGGCGGACGGGACCCATCGCCCCTCGTCGCGTATCTCGGCGATCACCCGGCCTTCCGACGCCCACATGTGGAGTTCGGCCTTGGGGGAGCCATGGCGTACGCCGTTCGTGGCGATCTCGTTGACGGCGATCACCAGATCGCCCACCGAGTCCTCATCTAGCCCGCATCTTCGGGCGTGCGCGGCGACGAAGCGCCGCACACCCGGCAGATGGTCCACGGTGAAGTCCATCTCGCCTACCTGGTCCCCCGACTCTTCCGGCATCCGCTGGCGGAACCGCACGGTTGGGTACGAAACCGCCGTCCCAACGTTTACCACCTTGTCCACCTGGCCCATCTGTCGCGCCGCTCGCCTGACGCCCTGCTTTTCGTCGCCTGTCGCATGTCTACGAGTGATGTCGTACCCATTTGCCGGGCTTTGTTGCATCTTTGTTCAGACGCAGACCGACCGAGCACGTCACCGTACGTCGGGGGAGGTACGGTCCCCCTGCGCGAGAGAGGATTCACCGTACGATTCCCGCGCCGGGCGAATCTTCGGCAGGGGCGGTCCGGCCGACCGCGACATGCAGCCGCTGCGATGCCCGCCGGAGCAGCGGGGGATGCTCACCGAGGCACCGCGCCGGCCGCAGGCGCCATGGGGCCGACGCCTGCGGTGGACCTTCTTCAACGGATCGGCGGCACGCCACCGCGGTCGTACGCCTGACCGACGGGTTGAACCCTGGCGACCCGCGACGGATCGCCAGGGAACGACGTCAGCGCCCGACGCGTACCTGACCGCGCGCGTCGGCCGCGAGGCGTATGGAGTCGCCGTCGCGAAGCGAGGTCTGCTCGCCCGGCTGCAACCGCCGGTCGTTGACGAACGTGCCGTTGGTCGACCGCTCGTCACGCACCCACGGCTGCCCGCTGTTGTCGATGCCGAGCGTCGCGTGCCGGCGGGAGACGTTGTCGAACCGGGAGAACGTGCTCGCCACCGGCGACTGCACCGGGTCGCGGCCGAGTACCAGCTCCTGTCCCGGCGTGACCTGCAGGTCGCCCGAGGAGAACGTCACGACGACGTTGATCTGCTGCGGACCGCCGCCTCCGCCGCTCTGGTCGTGCAGCGGGCGCAGGCACTGGACGCAGACCGGGTTGCCGACGTCGGGGATCTCGGCACCACAGTGAGGGCAGAACGGCGTGAACGCGGCCGTCGACTCGCCTCCGGTCATGGTGGGCTCGCGCGGCGGCGGCGGCACGTGCGGAGCGCCAGAAGACCCGTAGCCGCCTCCGTAGCCCTGCTGCTGTTGCGGCGGCGCGTAACCCTGTTGCTGCGGGGGATAGCCCTGCTGCTGCGGCGGGTATCCCTGCTGCCGGTCCTGCGGCGGGGGATAACCCTGGTCCTGCGGCGGGGGATAACCCTGGTCCTGCGGCGGGGGATAACCCTGGTCCTGCGGCGGCGGGTAGCCCTGGTCCTGCGGCGGCGGGTAGCCACCCGGCCGCTGCTG
>DASQPY010000751.1:0-7766 GCA_035643735.1 Actinoallomurus sp.
GGCGCACGCGCGCATCAGGTCCATCGATACCAGTAAGGCCTGGGACATCCCCGGCGTACGCCTCGTGCTCACCGGCGAGATGATGGCGACCCGCAACCTCGCGTGGATGCCGACCCTCTCCTACGACACGCAGGCCGTGCTCGCCACCGACAAGGTGCGCTTCCAGGGCCAGGAGGTCGCCTGCGTCATCGCCGACGACCCCTACATCGCCAAGGACGCCTGCGAGGCGATCGTCGTCGACTACGAGCCGCTCCCGGTCATCGTGAACCCGGCGCAGGCGACGGCCGACGGCGCCCCGCTGATCCGGGACGACAAGGAGAACCAGCCCGACAACGTCATCTACGACTGGGAGGTCGGCGACAAGGCCGGCACCGATCATGCCTTCGAGCAGGCCGACGTCATCTCCCGGCTGCAGCTGCACTACCCGCGCTCGCATCCGTCGCCGCTGGAGTGCTGCGGGTCGATCGCCGACTTCGACCGGTCGACGTCGAAACTGACCGTCTACATGACCACGCAGGCACCGCACATCGTCCGCGCCGCCGTCGCGCTGATCGCCGAGCTGCCCGAGCACATGATCCGCATCATCTCTCCGGACCTCGGCGGCGGCTTCGGCAACAAGGTGCCGGTCTATCCCGGCTACGTCATGTCGATCCTCGCCTCGATCCTGACCGAACGGCCGGTCAAGTGGATCGAGGACCGGAGCGGGAACCTGATCTCCACCGGGTTCGGCCGCGACGTGTACCTGAAGGGCGAGATGGCGCTGCGCGCCGACGGCAGGATCCTCGGCGTCCGCATGCACACCGACGCCGACCACGGTGCGTTCTTCGGGGACGCCCAGCCGAGCAAGTTCAAGATCGGGCTGATGCACTCGGCGTTCGCCTGCTACGACATCCCGGCCGCGCATCTGACCGCGCGGGGCATGTACACCAACAAGGCGCCGGGCGGGGTCGCCTACCGCTGCTCCTTCCGCGTCACCGAGGCGATGTTCTTCCAGGAGCGCATGGTCCAGGCCGCGGCCGATGACCTGGGCATGGACCAGGCGGAGTTCCGGCGCCTCAACTTCGTCCGCGACGACGACTTCCCGCACCGCACGCCCTTCGGGTTCCTCACCGACTCCGGCCAGTACGGCAGGTGCCTGGACGTCGGGCTGAAGGCCGTGGGCTATGAGAAGTTCCTCGAGCAGAAGGAAGAGGCCAGGAAGCGGGGCCGGCTGCTCGGCATCGGCATCTCGACGATGACCGAACCGCTCGGCGCGGGCAACAGCCGTGAGTACGACATCCTCGGCATCAAGATGTTCGACTCCGCCGAGCTGCGCGTGCACATGACCGGCAAGGCGATCCTGCGGACCGGCGCGAAGACCCAGGGCCAGGGCCACGAGACCACCTGGGCGCAGATCGTCGCCCACGAGCTCGGACTGCCCGCCGAGGACGTCGTGGTCGAGGAGGGCGACACCGACACCGCCCCGTTCGGCATGGGCACCTACGCCTCGCGCAGCACGCCCGTCGCCGGCGCGGCGGTGGCGATGGTGTCCCGCAAGATCCGGGCCAAGGCCCGCAAGCTCGCAGCGCACCTGCTCGAGGTCTCCGCAGAGGACATCGAGTGGGAGCTCGGCCGCTTCTACGTACGCAGCGCTCCGGACCAGGGCGTGACCATCCAGGAGTGCGCGATGGCCGCGTACAGCAACATGCCCGACGGCATGGAGCCCGGCCTGGAGGGCAACGCGTACTACGACCCGCCCAACCTCACCTGGCCGTTCGCCTGTTACATCGCCACCGTCGAGGTCGACCCGCAGACCGGCGTGTGGGACGTGCTGAACACGGTCGCCGTGGACGACTGCGGCGTGCGCATCAACCCGATGGTCGTCGAGGGACAGATCATGGGCGGCCTGACCGAGGCGTACGCGATGGCCAGCATGCAGTTCATCACCTTCGACGCCGAGGGCAACTGCGTCGGCTCGAACTTCATGGACTACCTGCTGCCGACCTCGTGGGAGACGCCCGGGTACGAGCTGCACGAGGTCGTGACCCCGTGCCCGCACCATCCGCTCGGCGCCAAGGGGATCGGCGAGTGCGCGACCGTCGGCGGGCCGGCCGCGTTCGTCAACGCCGTCATGGACGCGATCAAGGACACCGGCGTACGGAACATCGACATGCCGCTGCTGCCCGACCGGGTGTACGAGGCGCTGACGGAGCGGCACGACGTGTCCGGCGCGCCGCCGGTGAAGGTGGACGAATGATGGTGAGCGGTCACTCCATGGACCGGTGGGACGTCATCGACCGGGCCCACGAGCTCGCCCGGAACGGCGAGGAGTTCGCGCTGGCCACGGTGGTGTGGCGGCAGGGCCCCTCGTCCGGGCAGCAGGGTTCGCGCGCGATCATCACGGCCACCGGTGAGCTCCACGGCTGGATCGGAGGTGCGTGCGCCGAGCCCGTCGTCATCCGCGAGGCGCGCGACGTGATCCGCTCGGGGGAGGCGCGGTTGCTGCTGCTCGGCGCGCCGGAGCAGTTCGGCGCGGCGATCCCGGACGGCATGGCCGTCATCCCGATCTCCTGTCAGAGCGAGGGAGCACTGGAGGTCTACATCGAACCCGTCGTCCCGACGCCGCACCTGGTGATCGTCGGCCGGTCGCCGGCGGCGCACACGCTCGCCGACCTGGCCACGGTCATGGGGTGGCGTACCGACCTGCGCGACGGGCCGGACTTCTCCGCCGCGGATGCCGGCGCCCGTTCGATCGTCGTGATCGCCACCCAGGGACACGGCGATGAGGAGGCCGTCGAGCAGGCGGTGTCGGCCTCTCCCGCCTTCATTGGGCTGGTGGCCTCCAGGCGCCGCGGCGAGGCGATCCGCGGCTACCTCGCCGACCGCGGCGTGCCACCGGACCTGCTCGACCGGGTACGCGCGCCGGTCGGCCTGGACCTCGGGCACACGTCGCACCGCGAGATCGCGGTCGCGATCCTGGCCGAGCTGGTGCGACTGCGCGCCGCCGGGACCCTGCTGCCCGCCCGGCCCGCCGAACCGCCGCGGTCGAGCACGCCCGCCCAGGCGACCGACCCGGTGTGCGGGATGACGGTGGCCGCCGGCCCCTCCGGCCGCCCGATCGAGCATGACGGCGTCACCTACTACTTCTGCTGCGCCGGCTGCCACGACGCGTTCGAGCAGGACCCGGGCACCTACGTCACCGCCTACGCCCGCCAGGAGGTCTGAATGCTCATCAGGAGCGACTTCGAGGTCGCCGAGCCGCCGGACAAGGTGTGGAAGTTCTTCGACGACATCCCGCAGGTGGCGGCGTGCCTGCCGGGTGCCGAGCTGACCGACGACCTCGGCGACGACAAGTACCGCGGCAACGTCTCCATCCGGATGGGCCCGGTCCGGATGCGGTTCGCCGGTACGGCCGAGATCAAGGAACGCGACGACGCCGCGAAACGCATCGTGGTCGACGCGGCCGGCGCCGACGAGAAGGGCCGAGGCCAGGCCGCGATGTCGGTGACGGCGAACGTCGTCGCCACGGCGCGCGGCAGCAAGGTCGAGGTGGCCCAGGACCTCCAGCTCTCCGGGGCCGCGGCGCAGTACGGGCGCGGCATGATCTCCGACGTCACCGCGGTGCTCATGCGCGACTTCGCGGCGAACATGCAGACCCGCATCGACGCGATCGAGCGTGGCCTGTCGCCGGACCAGATCAAGACGTCCGGCACCGCCGGCGGTTTCACGATCGCCCTGCGCGCGATGCGGATGGCGCTGGCTCGCGTGGCGCGCCGCTTCTTCCTGCCCTATGAACCCAACCGGAGTTGAGGAGGCCCGCTCATGACCCTGTGGTGGATCGGCAACGGGGTGCTGTTGCTGGTGGTCGTGCCCGTGCTCGTCGCACTCCTCAACCGGGTGCTCGCGGCGCTGGAGCGCATCCGCGGTGCCGCCGACGACATCCTCGCCGGCGGTGTCGCGCTGGCCGGCGAGCTGGACGGCGTGCCCGAGGCGCTGGCCACGACCGACCAGACCATCCATGACGTGGCCGTCGGCGCGACCCGGTACGCCGGGTCGGTCGGGAAACTGCTGAGCTGAAAGGAGGGCGCCATGCCCGCCGTCGCCTGGGTGACCCTGGTCATCACCGCGCTGATCGTCGCCGCTGCCGCGCTCGGACTGATTCGAGTGATCTTCCATCTCCGCGTCGTACGCCAGACGCTCGGGAACGTCATCGGAGGCGTCGCCGTGGTCGCGGAGCGGACCAGTACGGTCCCTGAGGTCCTGCCGTCGGTGAACGCCGAACTCAAACCGGTCCGCGACTTCTGCGAATCCGTTTGACGTCCTCCCTCGCCTGCAGGCGGGGGATGCCAACCCGGTCCCTACCCGGAGGGGAGAACAGGTTGAGGTTCGCGGTTCGCAGCCCCGCCCAGCGGCTGGAGGGCTCCCCGCGCAGTCACGGCACGCCCTGCCGCGATGTTCTTGGCCGCGTTCACGTCCGCGTGATCGGCATGCCCGCAGGCGCGACAGCGAAAGACCGCTTGGCTCTCACGGTTCTCCGGTGCGCGATGCCCGCAGGCGTTGCAGGTCTGGGAGGTGTACGCGGGGTCGATCTTCTCCATCCGGCCTGGCGCCTTCTGCTCCAGGCGAGTGACCAGAGCTCCCCATCCAGCCGCGTAAATGGAGCGGTTGAGCCCGGCTTTGGCCCGCACGTTCTTCCCCGGCGCGGTGATGGTGCCGCGTGCGGAGCGGACCATGTTGCGGATCTTCAAGTCTTCGACGCGGATGAGGTCGTAGCGGCGGGCCAGGCGGGTGGAGGTCTTCTCGACCCAGTCCTTACGCCGGTCGGTTTGGCGCGCCTTCAACCGACCGATCGCGGCCTTGACCCGCCGACGGCGGTTCGACCCCCGCTTCGCGCGCGCCAGCTTGCGCTGCAAGTGCAGCATGCGGTCGGTCTCGATTTCAGTCAGGCCGGGCACGGACAGCAGCTCGCCGGCGGACAGCGCGGCCGAGACTGCCACACCACGATCCACGCCAACGATCTCGCCCCTGCCGGGCCCCTCGATCGGTGGCGGGATCACAGCGAAGCAGACGTGCCAGCGTCCCGCCCGGTCCCGATTCACCCGGAAGGACTTGGCCTGGTCAGGAACGTTACGAGACCAGCGGAACCGTACCCAGCCGACCTTCGGTATCCGCACCTCGCCCGTCTTGCGGGACAGTCGTCGTACGTCCCAGTGGGTGCCGCGCTGGCCGACGATCCGGAACCCTTCATGGATGCCTGCTTTGCGCCAGGCAGGTCGCCGGTGCGTCCGGGCGAAGAAGTTCGTCATGGCCTGGGCGAAGTCACGCAGTGCCTGCTGCTGCACCGTGTGGGATCCTGCGGCCAGCCACGCGAATGCCCGTCTGGCTTCGGTCAACTGTCGGGACTGCTCGGCATACCCCGGCGCGCTCGCCCGGCCCGGCCGCCAGTGCTGATGCTGCTCCACAGCGAGATTCCATACAAAACGGGCATGCGAACAGTGCTCCAGCAACGCCGCCTCTTGGGTGGACGTGGGTGCAAGCCGGAACCGCATGCCCGCACGCTAACTACCACCACCGACATTCCAGGGAGGGAGTGGCGTTGCTCCCCGGCCGCAAGACCGGGGTCTCCACGCCGTACAACTGATGAGAGGGACCGTGATGACCGCGATGACCGCCGCGGAGAGCGGCTCGACCACCGGATGGGCGATCGGCTACACGATCACGATCGTCGTCGTCCTCGTGGTCGTCGCCCTGGTCGTGCCGATCCTGCTGCTGGCCCGCTCGATCGGCGGCCAGGCGAAGGCGATCGACGACTCGCTCACCGAGTCGGTGCACAACACCGCCGCCCTCAAAGAGCTGAACACGACGATCGAGCACGCCCAGGTCATCGTCGCCGGGCTCGAACGCGGACGCACGAGACTGGGAGGCTGACCATGGGAGACCTGGCACTGACGTCCACACAGCGGGACCTGTGGTGGGGGGCGATCATCGGAGGGTTCGTCATCGTCCTCGCGGTGGCGGCCCTGCTCACGATCCTCGTCCTGCTCGTACGAACGATCGACCGGCGCGTCGTCATGGTGCGCGACACGCTCAAGGCCGCGGCGGCCAACACCGCCGACACCGCGCTGATCGCCGAGACCGGCAGGGGCGTGGACGCCGTACTGGCCGAAGGCCTCAAGCACCACCTGTTCCTGGGCCGAGTGCTGGACAAGGTGAGGATTTGACGACCATGGTCGTGCTGTCGGTCATCGACATCGCCCTGCTGATCGCCGGGCTCGCGTTCTACCTTTTCGTCGTCGGCTCGCAGCTGGGCCGGGTCGCGGCCAACCTGGAAGAGTGCCGCGACCTCGTACAGGAGATCGTCGGCAACGCCGAGCCGATCATCCCGGGAGTCGATCACATCAACCGCACCGGCGGCGTGGTGGCGGGTGCTCTTCCGCTGCTCTATGGAATGGCCGAGGGCATCGTCGCCGGCGTCACGCCCCGGCCCGAACCCCCGCCCGAGCCCGTCCCGGCACGCCCGGCGTCCGGCCGCCGCCGGTCCCGGCTGCACGACGGCGTGGGATACACACCCGGCTAGTACGGCAGTCGGTCATGAGGGTGGACTCGTCGGGGCGGGCAAGTGCTCAGCAGTGGCCTGCATCCGTGCCGCGGCGCCCTGAGTGATCGGTTCGCCGTGGCCGAAACAGGCGGTGTCGGCGTCAAGGATCGCCAGCCGTTCGAACGAGGCGGCCGCCTGGGGTGGGTCGACGTTGAACACCCCGGGGATGACCGGGGCCTGAGGATCACGCGTCTGAGGACCACGCGCCATGATGTCCCCGGTGAACAACCAAGGACACCACGCCCTGGGGTCTTCCCGGTCGCGTCAGAACGCTCGGTCGAGTCCATGCCGCACCTCAACCCTTGTCGCCGCCGGCTTCATTCTGCCGCGAAACGCGTCATGTCCGTTGTGGATCGCCCGGGTCCCGGCCCGTGGTCAGCGGGCCGGTGGTGGGGGCGGAGTACTCGCCGATCCATTCGGCCTTCCACGACGGTTCGTACGCCTGCTCGTTGCATCCGGGGTGATAGACCGCGCTGAGCTCCTGCGTGATCTGCTCGCGGTGCGATGGCAGGCCGCCCGGCACTTCATAGGTGCAGACGTACAGCTTCCACCGGCTGCCCGCCCGCCGCGTCCAGCAGCTCGCGCGGGGGTGGCCGAACGGGAACCGCTCCCGTGCCGGGTCGTCGTAGTGGCCCACGTAGATCACCGCGTAGCGGTCGGGCCTGGTCTCCGGCTCCGGCCTGTACATGATCGCGTACACGGCGGGAGTGGCCGGAGGGGTCCAGCCGGCGAGCACGCGTGGGCCCTCGAAGGGATAGCCGGCCAGCGAGCCGAGCCGGATCATGCGAGGAGACCGAGGTCGTCGTCGTCCTCGCCGATCACTCCGATGTCGATGATCGGCCACGGCGGCAGGGCCGCCCGTGCCGCCGCGTCGGTGAACGCCGCCGATGCCCGCTCCACCGCGGCCTCGCGGCTGCCGGCCTCGACGGACAGCTGTGCTCCGTAGCGCGTCGTGCCGATGCCGGATGCGATCCCGCCGTGCTCGGCGACCGCGTCGGCGAGCTCGACGATCTCCTCGCGGCTCATCACCCGATCGCCCTCGGCCGCCAGATTCACGCTCCACTTCACCGGCGGTCTCCTAACCGAGTTCGGGCAGCAGCGCGGCGAACTCTTCGAGGCTGCGCAGGTCGTGTCCGGACAGAAGGACGTCGATGTGGGGCGCGGCGACCATCATCCCGAGTGTGTTCGG
>DASQPY010000752.1:0-3328 GCA_035643735.1 Actinoallomurus sp.
CAGGTGTTGCAGGCCCGCGACCAGGGCGAAGCTGTGGAACGGCCTGAGGATCCAGAGAAGGAACGAGTAACCGTCCGGCCGGATCGGATGCGGGTACGGCGACATCGCGACGTGGAGATAGTCGAACGAGTCGTTGAACCACGACGCCGGGCGGTACCCCAGCATGGCGAGCATCCGGAGCAGCGTGCCGCCGGCGAGGACGACGGTGAATGTCTTGTGACGGCGGATGACGGCGTTGGCGGACGAGAGAAGTCCCAATGAGACGAACCCGACACGGCGGGCGTGTGTGGTCTCCGCGTCGGCATGCGCGTCGACCGTCGTGACCTGCGACTCGTCGTCAGTGGCCTGCTCGGGCGGCCCGTCGGGTGGCGCACCCGTAACGGCGGATTCGCCGTTGCGTTCTCCCACGGTTGTCAAGTCCGACCGACCTCTCTGGACAGCACAGCCCTTATCCTGTATCCCCCAGCCTGCCGTCAGCCGGGTGCTTCATGCGGAGTCAAAGGTTGCGGCTTTGCAACACGTAGCCGCTTGCCGGCGGGCATCATGGGTAACACACGCCACTTGTCGGAACGTTGACGAGGTTAGTCGAAACCCCCAAAGCATGTGGCAGAGGGGTAATGGAGGACACGACGTGGAACTCTCCGTGGTGATGCCTTGCCTTAACGAGGCTGAGACCGTAGAGACCTGTGTGCGGAAGGCCCTGGCTTCGTTCGCTGAGCACGGTGTCGACGGCGAGGTCATCATCGCCGACAACGGCAGCACCGATGGCAGCCAGCAGCTCGCCCGCGAAGCGGGTGCCCGCGTCGTTCCGGTCACCGACAAGGGATACGGCAACGCGCTGATGGGCGGCATCCGCGCGGCCCGCGGCACCTATGTCGTCATGGGCGACGCCGACGACAGCTACGACTTCACCAACCTGGTGCCGTTCCTGACCGAGTTGCGGGACGGCGCCGACCTGGTCATGGGCAACCGGTTCAAGGGGGGCATCGCGCCCGGCGCCATGCCGGCGCTGCACCGCTACCTCGGCAACCCGGTCCTCAGCTTCGTCGGCCGGCTGTTCTTCCGCAGCAAGATCGGTGACTTCCACTGCGGGCTGCGCGGGTTCCGCCGCGAGTCGATCCTGCGGCTCGGCCTGCAGACCGGCGGCATGGAGTTCGCGAGCGAGATGGTGGTCCGCTGCACGCTCGCCAAGTACGACATCCGCGAGGTGCCCACCACGCTGTCGCCGGACGGCCGCACCCGTGCGCCGCACCTCAGCACGTGGCGTGACGGCTGGCGCCACCTGCGCTTCCTCATGCTCTACAGCCCGCGCTGGCTGTTCCTGATCCCGGGCCTGCTCCTCATGACCCTCGGCCTGGTCGGCAGCATCGCCCTGTCCACCGGCCCGATCCACGTCGGCGACATCGCCTTCGACGTCGACACCCTCGTCGGCACCTCGGCGATGCTGGTGATCGGCTTCCAGGCCGTGCTGTTCGCGCTGCTGACCAAGGTCTATGCCATGGAGGAGGGCTTCCTGCCGCACGACCGGCGGGTGCAGCGCATCGTCGACTCCTGGAGTCTCGAACGCGGCCTCGTCGTCGGTGGCGCGCTGGCGCTCGCCGGCCTCGTCGGCCTGGTGGCCTCGCTCGTCCACTGGCAGGGGCACAGCTTCGGCCAGCTCAACCCGCGCGACTCGCTCCGCATCGTGATGCCGGCCGCCACCGCCCTGATCATGAGCTTCCAGATGATCTTCGCGTCGCTGTTCGTCAGCATCCTCGCCATCCGCCGCCGTTCCCACCCGCCGGTCACCGACCCCGCGGAGGAGGCCGCCGACGTCGTGGACGCCGCGGTCGTACGGGTCGCGGGCGAGGCCAAGACGCTCAAGCTCAAGGACGGGGAGACCAAGGCCACGGCCGACGAGCACGAGGACGCGGGGGACGAGAGCAAGGATTCCGCCGCCGAGACCGCCTGACGCCTGTTCGCGCGAAGGACCCCGGTGCACACCGGGGTCCTTTCTTCTTTTCTCCGTGCCCGATGTAATCGGGCGTCCCGCCGTAGGGACTACTTCGCGTCGCCCCGAACCGACCGAAGGACACAGGCGTGATCGATCCCGTCGAACGATTCACGGTCCTCTATGACCGTCATTACCGGAACGTGCTCGGGTACGTCCTGCTGCGTGCCGAACAGGGCGCCGCGGAGGACGTGGTCAGCGAGACGTTCCTCGTGGCCTGGAGACGACTGGACGACCTGCCGGATCCGGTGCTGCCGTGGCTGCTCGGAGTGGCGCGGAACCTGCTCCACAAGCAGTACGACTCCGGCCGCCGCCGGCAGGTGCTCGCCGAACGGATCACCGCGGCGACCACCCCGGGGGACCTGGCCGGTCCCGACGTCGCCGAGAACGTGGTGGAGCGGGACTCCGCCAGGGCCGTGCTGTCGGCACTGAGCGAGAAAGACGTCGAGGCCGTCGTGCTGACGACGTGGTACGGCCTGTCGCCCCGCGAGGCGGCGAGGGTCGTCGGCTGCTCGGCGACGACGTTCACCGTCCGGGTGCACCGTGCCCGCAAACGGCTGGCCAGAACGCTGTACGCCGATACGGCACCACCTCCGGCAGGCCGTGGCCGCCGGGTCGCGATGGTCCACGAGGAGACCCGATGACCCCCCAGCACGCGAAGGCAGGAGCCGGGATGCCCCCCACGATCGATCTGCCGGAGACGCTCGCGGCCGAGGTCGGCCCCCGGGCCGAGGACGCCTACCGGCGCCGGCGTGACGCGGACATCGCACGTATCACCGCCGAGGTCCGTGCCCCCCGCCGCGGCGACCGTAGCGTCACGCCCGTACGCCGCCGGCGACCGCTGCTGCTCCTCGCCGGTACCGCCGCGGTCGCGGTCGGCCTTGGGGCGGTGGCGTACGCGGTCGCCGGCCGGGCGCCGCGACCGGCCGGGCAGCCGCCGGCCGCGATGCGGAACGCGGCGGTCGTCCAGGAGCTGAACCGAGCGGCGAGCGTGGTGGAGAAGGAGCGTGGCGTGCGGCCGCTCCCGCACCAATGGCTGTACGTCAAGCTGGTGTTCGCGGACAAGATGCCGGGGACCAAGGTCGTCCGGCAGCCGCCCATGGAGACCTGGACCCGTTTCGACGGCCGCCGGGTGGCGTCGATGGAGAACGGCCGCAAGCCACCACGGCTGACCTTCATCACGATCGACCCTTCGAAGGAGGGCGACGACCGTACGCCGGCGCAGGAGTACGAGGACCTCAAGGCCATGCCGGCCGACCCGGACGCGCTTCTCGCGCAGATGCGGCACAAGGCCGACACCGTCGACCGGCCGCGTGAGGGGGGGAGGGCAGGTCCTGG
>DASQPY010000753.1:0-5213 GCA_035643735.1 Actinoallomurus sp.
GGGGAGTCTCTGGCGGGCACGGAATCTCTGGCGGGCACGGAATCTCTGGCGGGCACGGAATCTCTGGCGGGCACGGAATCTCTGGCGGGCACGGAATCTCTGGCGGGCACGGAATCTCTGGCGGACGGAGGAGTCTCTGGCAGGCGGGGCGTAGGCCCGGGAGGCGTGCCCGACGCCGTAGGCCCGAGGCGCGCGGCCGACGCCGTAGGGCCGAGACGTGGAACCGAGGCGCGGGACCGAGACCGTAGGACCGAGACGTGGAATCCAGCGTGAACCGAGGCTGGTGTAGGGCCGGGGCCGTAGGCGCGAGGCATGGGTGCAGTCGCGGGTCGTGGAGGGGCCGTGGGCGCGAAGCCTTGGTGGCGGCAGGATCTGGTCGGCCCATCGGGGGTAGGGCGGTTGTCGAGGGACGTAAGACGGCGCCCGCCGATCCGAGGAGGAGAGAGCATGAGACGCGACAAGTCCGCCGAACGCGACGTTGAACCCGACGAGGGGGTGGCCGCCAGCCGGGAGGAAGGCGGTGTCCCCAATCCTCAGCACTCTGACCAGCACACGACCACCGGCACCACGCCGAACGAGGAGTTCGTCGGCCGCGCCGCCGGCCAGGACGTCGGCTACGCGGAGGAGACCGGCGCCGAACGCCGGGCCGAAGCGTCGCGATCCGACAAGGAGTCCTGAAACACCCCACTCACCCTCGCGACGCCCGCACCCGGCGCCCGCAGACCAGATCGAGAGGGCGATGCCGGCACCGCATGCCGTCTGAACGCGCGCGCTTCGCCTACTCCCGTCGCTCCGTAGACCCGCCACCGCCGGACCCGCCCGCACCCATCAGCACCGCTCCCTAGACCCGCCACCGCCCGACCCGGCCCACTCATCCGACGTGGGGACGCGTGCTCGGCGCCCTGGTGACCCTTTCGCCGCGGCCGGCGCGCCCGCCGCTGTCGGCGCGCCTCCTCGCACCACGACGCGCTCGTCGAGCGCCCACCGCACGACGACTCGTGCACCACGAGGCGGCGCGTGCGGGAAGAAGGGACACGGGGTGCTTCGGCTTCCTGTTCGGGCAGCCCGCGCCACCGCTTGCCCACCACCGATATGGCCGCGTTCACGTCGGGGAAGTTGCCGCGCTCCACCGAAAGCGATAGGGCACGACAGTCACGGCGCCAGCAGATGGGCCGCCGTGCTGCGGGTCGCGAGTGCGACGGCGCCGAGGACCTCGGCGCGGTCGCCGAGGCGTCCCGCGGTCACGACGACTCCCTGGCTGATCGCCGAGGGCAGGCGTCTCACCAGGACCTCGCGGACGCCGTCCAGCAGTGGTGGGCCCGCGGCGGCGATCTTGCCTCCGATGATGACCAGTTTGGGGTCCAGGACCGCGCAGATGCCGGACAGGGCGCGGCCGATCGTACGGCCCGCGTCGACGATGACCCGCCGGCAGCCCGGGTCGCCGGCCACCGCCAGGTCCACGACCTCGGCCAGGGTCGTGTCCGGGCCACGGCTGTGCGAGACCGCGCCGACGAGCGCGCGCGTGCCGACCACCGTCTCCAGGCAGCCGCGGTTCCCGCACCGGCAGACGTACCCACCGTCCACCACCGCGACGTGGCCCAGCTCCCCCGCCGCGCCGGCCGCGCCCTCGTACGGCCGGCCGTTCAGGATGAGGCCGGCGCCGACACCGTCCGACAGCATCAGGTAGATGAGGTCGTCGGCGCCCCGGCCGACGCCGAACGTCCACTCCGCCATCGCACCCAGGTTGGCGTCGTTGCCCACGTGGACCGGGACTCCGACGCGTTCCCGCAACTGCGCCGCGATGTCGATGTCGGTCCAGTCCCGCAGCATCGAGGGAGTGCGCAGGGCGTGCGACACGAGTTGTACGGGGGCGGAGACCGCGACGCCCATGCCGATGACCCGGCCGATGTCGTGACCCGATCCCGCCACCAGCTCCAGTGCCGCGTCGGCGACATAGGCGAGCGAGTCGGCCGGCAGGTGGTCGACGTCGATCTCGCGCTGCCGTTCGCCGAGCACGTCACCGGACAGGTCCGCGAGCACCACGCGTACGCCCTCGTGGCCGAGGTGGACGCCGAGCACACCGCCGCCATCGGGGCTGAGGGCGAGAAGCGTGGCAGGGCGGCCGCCGCCGGGGGACGGGGCGGGCGGTTCGGCGGACCGCTCGCTGAGCACGCCCTCGGACAGCAGTTCCGCGACGAGGCTGGAGACGGTCGTCCGTGACAGCCCGGTCGTACGGGTGATGTCCACCCTGCTGATCGCGCCTCGTTGCTGCACCGTCTCCAGTACGCGAAGACGGTTCCGTGATCGCAGGGACTCGAGAGAGCCCGGGGCGCTCGTCATGATCCCCAGGCTAGAGGAGTTTCTCCGTAATGCGGAGAAATGCTGGCCGCATTACGCCCAAGTTACTCATTGACGCGGATAAACCCCACTCTTAGAGTCCCGTTGTTGATGACCGGATCGTCGGGAGCGCGCCGGCAGAACAACCCGCGTACTGGGGAGTGCACATGCACAGGAAAGTGATCGCGATCATCGCGTCCGGGGCGGCCATGTGCTGCGCCGTCGCGCTGGGCGCGCCGAACGCGACGGCGAGTCCGCCGGCGCGGAAGCCCGCCACGCCGATATACCTCGATCCGCACTATCTGCCCGCGGAGCGGGCGACGGACCTGGTCTCGCGTCTCACGCTCGCCGAGAAGGCGCAGCAGATGAACAGCAGTTCGGCGCCCGCCATCCCCGCGCTGGGCGTGGCCGCCTGGGGCTGGTGGAACGAGGCGGCCCACGGCGTCGCCCGGCAGCAGACCAACACGGGGGCCAACCCGCCGATCCTGACCAACACCACGTCCTACCCGGTCGACCTGTCGCTGGGCAGCACGTGGAACCCGGGACTGGTGCACGAGGAGGCCGGCCGGATCTCCGACGAGGCCCGCGACGTGGCCCCGAACAACACCCAGGACCTCGACTACTACTCCCCCACCGTCAACCTCGCGCGGGACCCGCGCTGGGGCCGCAACGACGAGACGTGGAGCGAGGACCCCACGCTCACCGGCGCGCTGGCGTCGCAGTTCGTCAACGGGCTGCAGGGTCAGGACCAGAACGGCAGGCTGCCCGCGTCGGCGCACGGCTACCTCAAGGCCCTCGCCACGATCAAGCACTTCGCCGCGAACAACAGTGAGTACAACCGCCGTACGGGCTCCTCCGACATGGACCAGCGCACGCTGCGGGAGTACTACACGGCCCAGTTCCGCGACATCATCAAGGACAGCGATCCCGGCTCGATCATGAGCTCCTACAACCGGGTCAACGGCGTCCCGGCCGCCGCCAGCGTGCAGCTGATGGACACGCTGGCCCGCCAGACGTGGGGCTTCGGCGGGTACTTCACCTCCGACTGCGACGCGATCTATGAGATCCAGGCCGGCCACCACTGGCAGCCGCCGGGCGCGCCCGCGCCACTGGACCAGTACGGGCGGACCGCGTACGCGAACTCCGCCGGTGAGGACCTGGACTGCAACCAGGGCTACCACGACGCCTACAACTACGGGAACACGATCCCGACCGCGATCGCGAACCACATCACGACCCAGACCGACGTGTACAACGAGGGCGACGTCGACGTCTCCGTCGTCCGGCTCTTCACCGCCCGCATCGCGACCGGGGAGTTCGACTCGGAGAACACGGTGCCCTGGGTACGGGCGGCACGCGCGCGTCTGGCACCGGGGACCTGGACCAACTCCGACGCCAACAACGCGGTCACCGAGACGCCCGAGCGGCTGGCCCTGGACCAGCGCGTGGCGGACCAGAGCCTCGTCCTGCTGAAGAACGCGCCCGTCGCCGGCAAGAGTGTGCTGCCGCTCAAGGTGCCCTCCTCCGGCGCGTACCGCGTCGCGGTGATGGGCGCGTACGCCAACCCGTCCTCGCTGTACCTCGGCGGCTACTCCAGCAACCAGGGCGCGGCGGGCGTCGCCAAGGAGGTCAACGCCTACCAGGGCGTGAAGGCGGCCGTGCAGAAGATCGACCCCAGTGCGACCGTCGACTACTACCCGGGCGTGACCGGCACGAAGCTGGACACCGTCGACCCGGCGTCGGTCGCGGCGGCGAAGAACTACGACGTCGTGATCGTCGTGGCGGGCACCGACCAGAACACCGCCGACGAGGACTCCGACCGCAGCACGCTCGCCCTGCCCGGCGCCCAGTCCGCGCTCATCAGCCAGGTCGCGGCGCAGAACCCGCACACGGTCGCGTACCTGGAGACGATGGGACAGGTCGACACGAGCGGCTTCCGGTCCCAGGTGCCGGCCCTGCTGTGGAGCTCCTACAACGGGCAGCGTCAGGGTGCCGCCCTCGCCGACGTGCTGCTCGGCACGGCGAACCCCAGCGGGCGCCTGCCGTTCAGCTGGTACCGCAGCCTCGACCAACTGCCCGCGATCGGTGACTACGCCATCCGCCCGACGGCGACCTCCGCCGGCCGTACGTACATGTACTTCACCGGCGACGTCGACTACCCGTTCGGGTACGGCCTGAGCTACAGCGACTTCACCTACTCCCACCTGCGGGTCGACCGGCACACGGCCGACGCGAACGGCACGCTGCACGTCACCGCCGACGTCACGAACCACGGTTCGGCGGCCGGTGACACGGTGCCGCAGCTGTACGTGAGCACGCCGTTCGCGCCGGCCTCGGCGCAGCGGCCGATCAAGCGGCTGGAGGCGTTCCAGAAGGTCACGGTGGCTCCTCACCAGACCAAGCGGGTCGCGTTCACCGTGCAGGTGCCCAAGTTCGCCTTCTACGACGAGGCGGCGAAGAAGTACAAGGTCGACCCGGGCACGTACGAGCTGCAGCTCAGCACGTCCAGCGCCGACTCCGGCATCGCGGCGCGGGCTTCCGTGAGGGTCGGCGGCACGCTGCGGCCGACGCCGTCGGCCGTCACCGCCAAGCCGGTGCAGGCCGGTGACGCCGCCCAGGGGGTCGCCCAGCGGGTGATGTTCGCCAAGAACACCACCGTGGATCCGCAGCTCACCGTCTCGATGCAGGACGAGAGCATCTACGGCTACCTCACGAAGGGGTCGAGCGTCGCGCTGCCCAAGGGCCTGACCACGACGTTCCGCAGCAACCGCCCACAGGTGGTACGTGTGGACCGGAACGGGACGATCCGTACGGCCGGAGCGGGCATCGCGACGGTCACCGCCACCGTTCACTACAACGGGAGATCCGCCTCGACG
>DASQPY010000754.1:0-2439 GCA_035643735.1 Actinoallomurus sp.
GCACGCGCATCGGCCCGCCGAGCGGTCTGTGGTGGCGCTGTGAAACACTTGGTGAGCGTTTCTACATCCACAAGCGATTTCACAAGGATGTCAATGCCGCTGACGGCGTGCTGGCCGCCTGAAATACCTGCGCATAATCGCGCCGCCGCCGGGACGAACAGGCCGGACGAGTGCCGCGGGCATGGGTCTCAGTACTGCTCCCGATGCCTTTCCTGCTCCACGACGGCGGCGCGATCCCGGAGGCGGCGCAGCCCGCTCAGCGGCCGCGCCATCCGGCGGTTTCCCTTGAGCCGGGACTCATTGCGGTCCAGCCAGGCCCAGTACCCGGCGGTGAACGGACAGGCATCCGGTCCGACGCGGGTCGCCGGATCGTAACGGCAGTCGCCGCAGTAGTCGCTCATGGTGTTGATGTACGCGCCGCCGGCCGCGTACGGCTTGGTCGCCACGATCCCTCCGTCCGCGTACTGGCTCATGCCGATGACGTTCGCCGCCATGACCCAGGGATAGCCGTCGACGAACGCGGTCGCGAACCAGTCGGTCAGGGCGCGTGGCGCGTAGCCGCGCTGCAGCCCGTGATTTCCCAGCACCATCAGCCGCTGGATGTGGTGGGCGTAGCCCCGCTCCCGTACGCCCTCCAAGGCGCCGTGCAGGCACCGGGCCGTCACCTTCGTCGTGTCCAGCCGCCGCCACCAGGCCGGCAGCGCGGTGGTGGCGTCCAGCGCGTTGCGGTCCAGGTAGCCGGGGCCGAGGTGCCAGTACAGGTGCCAGATCCACTCCCGCCAGCCCAGGATCTGCCGGATGAAGCCCTCCACGCTGTTCAGCGGCGCGTCGCCCTGGCACCGCTCGGCCTCCCGGACCACGTGCAGCGGCGCGAGCAGCCCGAGGTTGAGCGGCACCGAGAGCAGGGCGTGCGCCATCGCCCAGTCGCGCGCCAGCATCGCGTCCTGGTGGGCGCCGAACGCGGGCAGCCGCGCGGTGAGGAACCGCCGCAGTGCGCGGTGTGCCTCGGCGTGAGTGACCGGGAAGAGGCGCGGGCCGTCGTCGCCGACCGTGCCGATCCCGCCCGCACGGTGCAGCCGGTCCAGGTCGCGCCGTACCCCGTAGTCGATCTCGTCCTCGCGCGGGCGGTACGCGCCGGGTACGCCGAGCATCGGCCGGCGCGGCGGCGGCTCGCGGTTCTCCCGGTCGAGATTCCAGGTGCCGCCCACCGGGCCGCCGTCGGCCTCCAGCAGGACGCCGAACCGGCGCCGCTGGTCCCGGTAGAAGTCCTCCATGAGCAGGCGCCCGCGGCCGTCCGCCCATTGTGCAAAGTCCGCCCTGGACAGGATGAAACCGGGAGTGGGCAGTACCGACGCGACGAGGCCCTCGTCGGCGAGCTCGCCGACCAGCCGGGCGGCCGCGTGGGACCCGGGCTCGTGGACGATGACCGGACGGCCGAAGCGGGCCAGGCCCTCACGGTACGTACGGGCACGGACCACCGTCACCCGGTCGCCGAGCTCCGCGGCCAGATGCCGCATCGCCGACAGCACGAGGTGCAGTTTCTGCCGGTGGTAAGGCCGCCGCGCCAGTGCCGCGGCCGACTCGATCAGCAGCACCTCCCGGCCCCGGTGCTTCCGGGTCGCGTGGAAGTGACGGCCCAGCTGGTCGCCGAACAGCCAGAGCGGTGTCGTGGCCCCCATGACCTTGAGTCTTGCCATCAGGGAGCGGTCGGATGCGTCGCCGGCGTGATCGGCTGACATCGTCGTCGGATTTCCGCCGGACGTGGCCGCCGCGGCTCGACTACGACGAGCTCAACGCCCTCGCGCGAGACTGACGGCTCACTGGAACGGCGTCGCCTCCGTGTCCCGTACGTCGTACGCCGCGCGGGCGTTCTCGATGTCCTCGACGTGGTCCTCGGCCCAGTTGATGAGCGTTCCGACGGTGGCGAGCAGTGTCCGGCCCATGGGGGTCAGCGCGTAGTCGACGCGCGGTGGCACGACCGGATACACGGTCCGGGACACGATGCCGTCGCGTTCGAGCCCGCGCAGGGTGACCGTCAGCATGCGCTGGCTGATCCCGTCGACCCTGCGCTTCAGGTCGGTGAAGCGCAGGGTGTGCTCCCCGAGCTTGGAGATCACATAGAGCGACCACTTGTCCCCGATCCGGCCGAGGAGGTCGCGGGCCCGGCACGCCGCCGGCCGATCGTCTGGCGAAGTGGCAGGCGAGCGCATGGTTATCTCCTGGTGCCTAAGGCAGAAAAACATGCCTTCTTGTGCGGTCTGAGTAAGTCGTCCCAGGATAAAGGTGGTTCCTGTTTGGAACCAGCAGCATCTAGAGGAATCAGCTTACTTTTCGGAATAAGGAGACATGATGACCGCCGAGCTTGTCGAGATCCCCGGATACGTCGCGGGCACCTGGACCATCGACCCGGTCCACTCCGATGTGGGCTTCGTCGTCCGG
>DASQPY010000755.1:0-13618 GCA_035643735.1 Actinoallomurus sp.
GGCTGGTGACCGCGCTCCGGCCGGCCGGACGCGCCGAGCTGCGTGCCGAGCTCGCCGGGCCGCTCGCCGTCGCGGTCGTCGCCGAGGCGCTCGGCCTCGGCGACACCGACCCCACCACGATCCGGTCCTGGTACGAGGCGCTCGTCACGGCGGTCTCGGAGATCACCGCGGGCGGGGAGGCGGTCACGCCGGAGGCCTACTCGCTACTGCGCGCTCGGGTCGAAGAGGCGATCAAGGACGGCCCGCCGTCGTCGCTGCTCGTGGAGGTGGCCGGGCGGCCGGAGGGCCTGACCTCCGCCGAGGTCGTCGCGGACACCGCCGTACTCATGTTCGGTGGCATCGACACCACCGAGGGCATGATCACCAACGCGGCGGCGCACCTGCTGGGCCACCCGGACCAGCTCGCCGCGGTCCGCGAGGACCCCGGCCTGCTCACCGCCGCCGTCGAGGAGTCGGTACGCCTGGAGCCGTCGGCGTCGGTGATCGACCGGTACGCGGTGCGCGACGTGACGCTCGGGGACTCCCCCGTGCGCGCCGGCGATCTCGTACGGATCTCGATCGCCGGCGCCAACCGCGACCCGGACGTCTTCCCCGACCCCGACGGGTACGACATCCGGCGCGCGGGCGCCGACCAGCACCTGTCCTTCGCGCGCGGCCCGCACTTCTGCTTCGGCGCGCACCTGGCCCGGCTGGAGACCACGACCGCGCTGCGTGCCCTGCTCGAACTGCCCGGCCTGCGCTTGGACCATACCGACGGCGCGCACGGCCTGGTGTTCCGCAAGCCCGCCGAGGTCCGGGTCCGCTGGGGTGGGAAGTGAGTGACCCGGCCCGCCGCCTTTACATTGTAGATCACTAACGGCCGCCGAAATCGAGGCCGTCGGCGACGGGCATCACGCGTCGCGTCAGGTCGCGGCGGGCCGCGCTGACAGCCGGCATCGTTCGGTTCAACACGCCGACCTGGACGGTTTGTCACAGACTGGACACAGCTCTTTTCCGTCCGGATACTCATCTCATGGAAGGGCTCCCGGTCCGCGCATCGGACGACGACCGCGACCGTGTGCTCCGTGAGCTCCGTGAGCGCGTGGCCGAAGGCCGGCTGTCCCACGAGACGTTCGAGCGGCGTGTCGACTCGGCCCTGCGGGCGCGCAACAACGAGGAGCTCTCCGCCCTCGTCAGCGACCTGCCACCGGCCAGCCGTCTCGTGCGCGGGCTCACCGGTGCCGTCACCTCGCTGTCGTCGGTGACCGCGCGCATCGAGGCCGCCTGGCGCGCGCCGCGGCTGCCGCGCTTCGCCCTGCCTCCACAGGACTGGACGCGTCTGCTGATCGGGCGCTCCCCCGGCTGCCAGTTCGTCGTCACCGATCTGAGCGTCTCGCGCGTGCACGCCGAGCTGCGCCGGGCGGGTGACAACTGGCTGCTGTCCGACCTCGGCTCGATGAACGGCACCATCGTCAACGGCTACCGGATCGTCGCGCCGACACGCGTACGCCCCGGTGACGAGGTCGCGTTCGGCAACATGCGCTTCATCCTCGCCGGCGACTGATGTCCCCCCGCGCCGGCCGCGCCGGCACCGGTCTCGGCTTGATAACACCAGGTACCCGGCCCCTTGACGACACGCCCCGGTGGTCATAACTTCACCGACAAGTTAGGAAAGTTTCCTAACTCGCCTGCCGCGTGATGACCGCCGGAGCCGCCGTTGTCCACCTCCACGCCGGGCACCCCGAGCCTGTTGCGCGCCATCAACGACCGCGCCGCGCTCGAGGTCCTGCTGCAGCGGGGTCCGCTCACCCGCCCGGAGATCGGCGCGCTCACCGGCCTGTCCAAACCAACCGCCTCCCAGCTGCTCACCCGGCTGCGGGACGCCGGGCTCGTTGTCCTCGACGGCATCCGTGAGGGCGGCCCGGGCCGTACCGCGGAGCTCTACCGCATCAACCCTGACGCCGGCCACGTCGTCGCGCTCGAGGTGCGGCGCGCCCAGATCCGGGCCTGCGCGGCCGATCTCACCGGCACGGTGATCGGCCGCTTCGAGCTGCCGACGCCCGGCACGTCGGGCGGCGACGCGATCGCCCGCGCCCGCCTGGCCGTCCAGGGCGCCATGGACGCCGCCGGCCTCGGCATGGACCGGCTCAACCGCGTGGTCATCGGCGTCCCCGGCGCCGTCGACCCGCGTACCGAACGGCTCGGCTACGCCTCGCACCTGCCGGGATGGCACGTCCCCGATCTGCTGAGCCGGCTTCGGAACGGCCTCGGCGTGCCCGTCGCCGTCGAGAACGACGTCAACCTCGTGGCCATGGCCGAGCTCGCGCACGGGCAGGTCACCGAGTCGCGCGACTTCGTCCTCCTGTGGGTCAGCGCCGGCATCGGCCTGGCCATCGTGCTGGGCGGCACACTCGTCCGCGGCGCGACGGGAGGAGCCGGCGAGGTCGGCTACATGCCGGTCGCCTCGGCCCCCATCATCCGCGAGCCCGGCCGGGCCAACACCGGTGGCCTGCAGGCCGTGGCCGGCGCGCCCGCCGTGATCAGGCTGCTGCGCGAGCACGGTTTCCGCGGCAGTCAGGCGGACCAGATCCTCCGGCGGGCACGGCAGGCGTACGAGGACGGTGAGGAACGGGGGACGGCGGCGCTCGGCGAGCTGGCCACCCGGCTCGCCACCGGCCTCGCCGCGATCGTCAGCGTGCTCGACCCGGAACTCATCGTGCTCGCCGGCGAGGTACCTCTTTCCGGTGGCGAGCCGCTCCGTGCGCTCGTCGAGCGCGAACTCCACACGATGACCATCCCGCACCCGCCGCTTCGGCTCAGCTCGGTCGACGGCAACCCCGTCCTGGCCGGCGCACTGCACCTCGCACTCGGGGAAACACGCGAGGAGCTCTTCTCCAGCACCGTCCGTTAACCCTCCCCTGGCCGTCCCCTTCGGCCGGCGTCCCAAAGGAGACCGGAGTGTCCCCACGCCCCTGGCGGCTCATCACCGCTCTCGCCGTCACCGCCGCCGCCACCGCGTGTACCGCGGGCAACCAGACGCCGGCGGACAGCGGCCCCAAGGCCGAGGCTCCCCAGACCATCGAGGTCTGGCACGGCTGGAGCGCCTCCCACGAGGTGAAGGCGTTCGAGGACGCCATCGCCGGCTTCCACAAGCTGCATCCCAACATCACCGTCAAGCTCGTCAAGGGCCAGGACGACACCAAGATCCTCAACGCGATCCGCAGCGGCAACCCACCGGACGTGGTGTCTTCTTTCACCACCAACAACGTCGGGCAGTTCTGCTCCAGCGGCGCCCTGCAGGACCTGACGCCGTACCTGAAGAAGGACAAGGTCGACATGGCCATGTTCCCGAAGGCGGTACAGGACTACACGCAGTACAAGGGCAACCGGTGCACGATGCCGCTGCTCGCCGACGACTACGCGCTGTATTCCAACAAGGCCCTCATGAAGGGCAACCAGCCGCCGAAGACGCTCAGTGAGCTGACCGCGCTGGCCAAGAAACTGACCGTCCGGGATCCCGACGGCACCATCAAGGTGGCCGGTTTCCTGCCCTCGGTGACCTACTACGAGCACGTCCCCGAGCACCTCGCCGGCCCCGGCTTCGGCGCGACCTGGCTGACTCCCCAGGGCCGCGCGAACTTCGCCACCGACCCCGCCTTCACCAAGTACCTGCAGTGGGAGAAGAGCCTGCTGGACTGGTACGGCTATGACAACGTCAAGAAGTTCGTCCACTCGATGGGCCAGGAGTTCGAGGCCTCCAACCCCTTCGAGAAGGGCAAGGTCGCGATGGCGATCGACGGTGAATGGCGCACGAAGTTCCTCCAGGAAGAAGCGCCGAAGGTCCAGTACGACACCACGCCGACCCCGGTCGACGACGCACGGCAGAGCACGTACGGCGGCGGCTTCGTCACCGGCACCATCATCGGCATCCCGCGCGGCGCCAAGCACGCGCAGGCGTCGTGGGAGTTCGTGAAGTACCTGACGACCGACACGAACGCCCTGGTGACCTTCGCCAACGGCCTCGGCAACGTGCCCAGCACCATCCCGGCGCTGGCCTCGCCGAACCTCGACCTCCCGCCGCAGTTCAAGACCTTCCTGGACGTCTTCAAGAACCCCAACAGCACGACGATCCCCTCCACGATCAACGGTGGCGACTTCGTGGTGAAGTTCCAGAGCTTCGTGCAGGACCAGTGGGAACCCGGCAAGGTGCCCGACCTGCAGAAGGGCCTGCAGGGCCTGGACAAGAAGGTCAACGACTCGCTGCAGCTGGCCGGCGGCTGATCGATGGCCGCGGCTGTTTCCGTTCGTTCGGTGACGGCGTCGCGTGCGCGGCGCCGTCACCGGCTGCGGGTCCTCGCGTTCATGTCGCCGTGGCTGATCGGGTTCACGCTGTTCTTCGCCTACCCGCTCGCCGCCACGGTCTACTTCTCCTTCTTCCGCTACAACCTGTTCCAGCTCACGCCGATCGGGCTCACCAACTACAGGTTCCTGTTCAAGGACCCGGACGCGTGGCGGGCGATCAAGAACACGATGTGGCTGGTCATCGTGATGGTCCCGCTGCGGGTGCTGTTCGGGCTCGGCCTCGCGCAGCTGCTGACGAGGATCAAGCGGGGCGGCAACCTGCTGCGCGCGGTCTTCTACCTGCCGTTCCTGATCCCGCCGGTCGCGGCCACCGTCGCGTTCGTCTTCGTGGTCAACCCCGGCACCGGCCCCGTCAACAACCTCCTCGCCAAGGTCGGCATCCACCTGCCGGACTGGTTCAACGACCCCACCTGGACCAAGCCGGGCCTGACCCTGCTGGCCCTGTGGGGCATCGGCGACGTGATGATCATCTTGCTGGCGTCGCTGCTGGACGTGCCCAAGTCGCTGTACGAGGCGGCCTCCATCGACGGGGCCAATGCCTGGCAGCAGTTCCGCCGCATCACCCTGCCGACGATCTCGCCGGTGCTGATGTTCTCCGCGGTGACCGGGGTCATCCAGACCCTGCAGTACTTCACGCAGGCGATGGTCGCCGCGAACGCCTCACAGGGCAACGCCGACCAGGCCGGCACCACCACCGCGCCCGGTTATCCCGACGGCGCCTCGCTGACGTTCCCCCAGACGCTCTACAACGAGGGATTCCAGCAGTTCAACATGGGCTATGCCTGCGTCCTGGCACTGGTGCTGTTCGTCGTCGCCATGTTCTTCACGCTGATCCTGCTCCGCCAGTTCCACGCGTTCGGCGACGACGACTGAAGGGAGGACCGTCATGACCGAAACGAGCGTTGCCACTCGGCGCACCCCCGCTCTCAGTCCTCCAGCGCCACGCGGGTCCGCGGGGCGCAACCGCAGGCTGCTCTACTGGGTCGCGACGCACGCGGTCGCGATCGCGCTGGCGCTCATGTTCCTCGCGCCTCTGGTCTTCATGTTCCTCACCGCGGTGATGAGCAGCAACGAGACGCTCGGCGGCGGCCTGTGGCCCAGGAGCTGGCACTGGGGCAACTTCGCCACCGCCCTGACCACCGACCACGGCGTGATGCTGCACTGGCTGCTCAACACGCTCATCTACGCAGTGCTCGCCACCGCGTTCATGCTGATCTCCAGCCTTCCGGTCGCGTACGCGCTGGCGCGGTTCCGCTTCCGCGGCCGCAAGGTGGCGTTCGTCCTGGTGATCACCACGATGATGCTGCCGCCGCAGGTGACGATCGTGCCGATGTACATCATGTGGGCGCGGTTCCACCTGACCGGCACGCTGTGGCCACTGATCATCCCGATGCTGTTCGGCGACGCGTTCTCGATCTTCTTGCTGCGGCAGTTCCTGGTGACGATCCCCAAGGAGTACGCGGACGCGGCGCGGGTCGACGGCTGCGGTGAGTTCCGCACGATGATGCGCGTCATCCTGCCGATGGCCCGGCCGGCGATCGCCGCGGTCGCACTGTTCCAGTTCTTCTACGCCTGGAACGACTACTTCGGGCCGCTGATCTACACCAAACCGGACTCGTGGACACTGGCGGTCGGACTGTCGACGTTCCGCGCCGCGCACCATGTCGAGTGGAACCTCACCATGGCCGCGACGCTCCTGACGGTTCTGCCGGTGATCATCGTGTTCTTCCTGGCGCAGCGGGTGTTCATCCAGGGTGTGACCTTGACGGGGGTGAAGGGTTGAAGCTCTGTGTTGTCGGCGGCGGGTCGACGTACACGCCGGAGCTCGTGGACGGCATCGCCCGGCTGCGGGACACGCTGCCGGTCTCCGAGCTGGCCCTCGTCGACCCGGACGAACGCCGCCTGGAGCTGGTCGGCGGGTTCTCCCGGCGGATCTTCGCGCGGTACGGCCATCCGGGCGTGATCCGTACGACGACCGTTCTCGACGAGGGGGTCGAGGGCGCCGGGGCGGTGCTGCTGCAGCTGCGCGTCGGCGGCCAGGCCGCCCGGCACGTGGACGAGACGCTGCCGCCGGCCTGCGGCTGCGTGGGTCAGGAGACGACCGGCGCGGGCGGGCTCGCCAAGGCGCTGCGTACGGTGCCGGTGGTCCTGGACATCGCCCGCCGGGTCGCCGAGCTCGCCCCCGACGCGTGGATCGTCGACTTCACCAACCCCGTCGGCATCGTCACGCGTGCGCTGCTCGACGCCGGGCACCGCGCCGTCGGGCTGTGCAACGTGGCAATCGGCTTCCAGCGGCGCTTCGCGAACACGCTGGGTGTCCCGGCCTCCGACATCCGGCTCGGGCACGTCGGCCTCAACCATCTGACCTGGGAACGCAGCGTCCTGCTACGCGGCGAGGACGTGCTGCCTCAGCTGCTCGCCGGGCACGCGGAGGAGCTCGCGTCCGGTATCGGCCTGCCACCGGCCCTCCTTCGGCGCCTCGGTGTCGTACCGTCCTATTACCTGCGCTACTTCTACGAACACGACGCGGTGGTGGCCGAACAGCTCTCCGCGCCGTCGCGCGCCGAGGAGGTGACGGCCATCGAGGAGCGACTCCTGGAGATGTACGCCGACCCGGCGCTGGACGAAAAGCCCAAGCTGCTGGAGGAGCGCGGTGGCGCGTACTACTCCGAAGCCGCGGTGGATCTCGTCGCGTCCCTGTCCGCGGACCGCGGCGACGTCCAGGTCGTCAACGTCCGCAACGGTGACCGGCTGCCGTTCCTGCCCCCCGAGGCGGTGATCGAGGTGCCGGCCCGCATCACCTCCACCGGCGCCGACCCCCTCCCGGTGGACCCGGTCGAGCCGCTCTACGCGGGCCTGATCGCGCACGTGACCGCATACGAGGAGCTGGCCATCGAGGCCGCGCTCAAGGGAGGTGTCGACCGGGTGGCGGACGCCCTGCTCGCTCATCCGCTGATCGGGCAGGTGAGCGTCGCCACCGACCTGGCCGGCCGGCTCGTCGCCGCCAACGCGGCGCACCTGCCCTGGGCGGTGGGCAGGTGATCGTCGCGATCGACGGCGGCAACAGCAAGACCGACGTCGCGGTCCTGACCACGGACGGCGAGGTGCTGGCGACCGTACGCGGCGGCGGCTTCCGGCCGGTCGCGGACGGTGTCGAGGCCGCGGTGAACACCCTGGCCGACGCGGTGACGCGCGCACTGGAGGCCGCCGGGCTGACCGCGCCCTGGCCGGTCGCCGACCACGTATCCGCCTACCTCGCCAACGTGGACCTGCCGGAGGAAGAGGAGGAGTTCCACCGGATCATCACGGCCTGCAACTGGGGCCGCAACGTCCGGGTCGGCAACGACACGTTCGCCCTGCTGCGCTCGGGCGTGACCGAGCAGTGGGGCGTGGCGGTCGTGTGCGGCGCCGGCATCAACTGCGCGGGCGTGGGCCCGGACGGGCAGATCGCCCGCTTCCCCTCGATCGGGCGGGTCACCGGCGACTGGGGCGGCGGGCACCACCTCGGCGAGGAGGCACTGTGGCACGGCGTGCGCGCCGAGGACGGGCGCGGCCCCGCGACCGCGCTCGCCGACGCCGTCGCCACGCACTTCGGCGTCGACACCGCCCTGGAGGTCGGCCTCGGCATCCACTTCGGGGAGATCTCCGAAGAACGCCTGGGTGAGCTGTCACCGGTGCTGTTCGCGGCCGCGGCGGCCGGCGACGAGGTCGCGGGCCGGCTGGTCGAACGCCAGGCGGACGAGGTGAGCGCGCTGGCCACCGTCGTCCTGCGACGGCTGGGCCTGCTCGGCTCCCCCGTCGAGGTCGTCCTGGGCGGAGGCGTGCTCGCCGCCCGCGACGCGCTGCTGATGACCGCGATCCAGGAGCGCTTCGCACGCTTCGCGCCGCAGGCCAAACTCGTCGTCGTGGACGCCCCGCCGGTCCTGGGCGCCGCCCTGCTCGGCCTGGACGCCGCCGGCGCGACCCCGGAGGCCCACGACCGCCTGCGCGCCTTCTACGCCTAGGGTGCTCGCCCGGGCCCGTGCCCGCCGAAGTCACCGCCAGGATGACCGTCTAAAGCTTGAGTACCAGGTCGCGCCGATACCAGGTGCCCGGCTTACCGCCCAGGTCCGCCGGGTCGGCCGGCCCGCCGGGGCATGGCCGGCATGCAGCCGTTCCGCCAGCGGCAGACAGCCCCAAGATCACGGCAGGCGGTGATCGGCCTGGCGCCCTGACGTCACCGGTGGTTCCGGCTGCGCGTATCCCGTGTGCAGGCTGAGAGTTGGCTGCGAGTCGGCAGGTCAGCGGCGAGGCCTTCGCGATCATATGGCAACCTGTGAGGCGATGGACCACCCCATATTCACCGCATCTGTCCTGGTCTCCGGGCTTCTCCTGTCTGCCGTCGCGCTGTGGCGCGGCTGGCGGCCGTCGCTGCGTGCCGCCCTGGGCGTCGGGATCGGGCTCCGGCTGATCCTGCTCATCAGCGCGGCCGCCGACGCCTGGCAGCCGCTCGACTACTTCTACGGCTTCCACGCAGCCGGGCAGGCGATCCTGGCCCGCCAGGATCCGATCCTGGCCACCCACGGGTCATGGCACTTCCTGCCGATGATCCCCTACCTGTACGGCCTCGGCCTGCGGGCGGGGCTGCCCTGGGAGATCGCCGGGCGGCTGGTCACCGTGGCCGCCGACATCGCCCTGATCCCCCTGGTGGGGAAGCTGGCCGGCGACCGGAACGCCGCCACGGCGCGGTTCGCGTACGCCTGCAGTCCGATCGCGCTGATGGTCGCGGTGATCCACGGGCAGATCGAACCGGTGGCGCTGGTGTTCCTCGTCGCCGCGTGCGTCCTCGCGCGCTCCGGGCGCGGCGGCTGGGCCGGGGCGCTGTTCGGGTTCGCCCTGTCGACGGGGACCTGGCCGGTCATCCTGTTGCCGGCCCTGCTGGCGCTGCTGCCCAACTGGCGCGAACGCCTCCACAGCCTCGCCGCGGCCGCCGCAGTGCCGGTGTTCTTCCTGGTCACCATGCCCCTCGTCGTCCACAGCTCCTGGTCGAACCTGCTGGACGTCGCGCGCTACCTGGGCGGTGTCCGGCCCGTCGTCGGCGAATGGGGCTGGACGGCCTGGATGACCGGAGGCAACTGGGCGCTGGCCCCCACCGCAGCCGGCATCGGGCAGGTCGTCCTGTACCTCACCCTGCTCGGCGTGATGTGGCTGTGGCGGCGCGCCGACCGCATCGACATGATCTCGGCCGTCCTCCTGGCCTTCATGGTGGTCACCCCGCGCATGGGCGCCCAGTACCTGCTGTGGTTCGTGCCGTTCCTCATCGCCCGGCCAACCTTCTTCAGCCGGCCGGCGATGTGGCTCTCCGCGCTGTGGGCGGGACTGGGCTACATCTATCTGACCCACTTCAACGACACCGGCTGGTGGCAGAACCACCAGTGGTGGTCCCGGAGCTCGATCGTCGTCATCCCGGTCCTTGTCCTCGCGATGCCCTGGAGCCGCCGCATCTCGGCCGGGACCGGCGAACCGGCGCCCGTACGGCCGGAACCGCTCACCGTCACCCGCTGAGTGCCGGGCCGTACGCGACAGGGTCGTCATCAGCGGCCCACCGCCCGGTGGTACTGCCGGGCGACCTCCCGCGGGGTCACGGCCCGGTCGAGGAACATCAGGCTGTCGATGCGGCAGTTGCAGGGGTTCCGCTCCTCGGTGTTCTGGGGAAAGCTCCCGCCGATCTTGATGCCGCGGGGGTCGGTCGCGGAGGTGAGATCCGGCTCCGGCGGGCCCGCGACGGCCCAGGGGTCGCCGGGAAGCACGTAGGTGCCGGTGAGCGGCCGCCCGTTCTTGTACAGGCTCATGGTCCCGTCGTCGAAGTCGAAGGTCGCGGCCAGGAAGACCCACGTGTTCGGCGGCAGGACGCTCTGCCACTCATCGTCCGCCGCGAAGGTCTGGGAACTGGACCCGTCGACGCGACGGCCGAGGGCGACCAGGCGCAGTTGCCCCGACACGTTGATCACTTCGAGCAGGGCCCGGACGTCGTGGCCCTGAGAGTCGCCGCTGAGCAGGCCCGCCAGTCCGACCGCGTTGTAGTGGTCGGCCGGGTCGGGCGTGGTGGTGTTCGGGCCCGGGTTCGGACCGGTCATCTTGAACCAGCCCATGATCGAGATTTCCCTGGCGGCGTTGAAGGCGTGCAGACCAGTCACCCCGGTCGCCGAGTAGATGCCGGCCTTCCAGTCGTCATTGCCGGCGACGGCAGGGCTGACCTGCTCTGTACGGATCGAATACCGGCTGCCCGGGAAGGCGCCGTCTCGTACCCGCATCGAGGCCGCGCCGTTGATGAGACCGATGTTCGTACCCGACAGGCCACGGTCCCGCTCCACGGCGGGGTCGCCCGGGGCGGGATGCTCGAAGTCGTAGGAGGAGACCAGGTTCCGCCTCAGGCTGGGCAGCACCTTCGAGCCGGATCGCCCAAGTGCCCCGGACCGGCCGGTGTACGCGGTGCCGACGCCCGCGTCGGCGGCGTCCGGGACCGCGGCGAGCGGCGCGCACATCAGCGCGGCCACCAGCGCCACCCGCAGGCAGCGTGACCGGCGGCGTCGGGCTGAGGGAAAGTCCACACCGACCGCGACACCGCGGCCGACGTCCAAGCGACGGTCTCCCATGATCTCCTCCAGGCAGCGTCTGGTTCCCGGCGGCCACGGACCGGCCGTGACGGCCGGAAGGCACAAGGGACGCGTACCGCGGCCGTCACCATGGGCTCGGGCCGCGGTCAGCGCGTGCGGTCAGCCACTCACTTCGGTGCCGGTGACCTCGAAGTTACGAACCCTGCCGATGTTGTCGAACGACCCGAATCCGACCCTTCCCGACGTGAAGGTCTTGTCGACGGCCGTCATCAGCGGGTTCTTCGCGTGGTCCAGGTACACCGCGATCTCACCGGTGTCGGCGTGGCGGACGACCTGGACGTGATGCCACCTGCCGTCGGTGATCGCGGGGGTGGCGCCACGCGAACGGACCGGGTCCCACTGGTCCTCGATCCGCAGCCGGTCGGCGTTGTTCACGAGGAAGATGCCGTTGTGCGGGTAGATCGAATTGTCCTGCGACAGATGGACGTAGGAGAACTGCGTGTCGGATCGGTAGCCGAACACGATGATCACATCGCGGTTGCTGATGTCCGTGGGCGTGTCGATCCGGACATCAGCGTCGATCCGCTCGGTGCCGTACGCCGGTCCCTTCGTCAGCACCGCGTACTCGAACGGGCGGCGCGGACCGGGGCGTTCGACGCCGGCCTCGGACAGGATCACCTGGTCGCCCTCGAACCTCCACTTGGACGGCGTGACCGGGGCCCAGTTGTGCGCGCCCGCCGTGTGGGACACACGCGTGTGGCCGACGGGGCCGGCGGCGAAGTGACGCGTGCCGACGACCTTCCAGATCCTGCCGTTCGCCTTCGAGATCAGGAAGGGCTCGCCCTTGCTGTCGCGGCCGAAGCGGAGGTCGACCCGCTTGTCCCCGGCCAGCTCCTGCATCGTGACCCGCTTGCCGGTCGTGTCGAAGACCATGAGCCGGTGGATCGGGGCACGCGGGCCACCGCGGCGCATCTCGCGTTCGTTCGTGTAGAAGACGCTGCCGTCCACGAGGTCGCCGAAGATGTATTTGCCGTAGAGCTCCGGCAGGTCGCGACCGCGGTAGACGTAGCCACCGGAGATCGCGCGCCCGACGTCCGCGTTGCACGCCCAGTCCGCGGGCGGGTCATGGTCGTAGGCGGCGAGCGGATAGTCGTACCCGTACTTCGCGTCGTCCGCCGGCAGCGGGTAGAGGTTGCACCGGTCGTCCTTGTTGAAAACGAACGGCCCTTCCCGGTTCGGCCAGCCGAGGTTGTCGCCCGCGCGGACGTCCCACACGCCCTCGATGGCGTGCTCACCGATGTGCCCGAGGAACAGCCGGTGCTGCCCGCCGGTGTCCCAGCTGAAGCGGTGCGGGTCGCGCATGCCGTACGCGTAGATCTCGCCGATGTCGCCGGGTTCGCCGACGAACGGGTTCGTGGCCGGGATCCCGTACCTGCCGTTGGCGCTGTCGGTGCCGTGCGGATCGATCCGCAGGATCTTCCCCTGCGGGATGCCGAGGTTCTGCGGATCGGTGTTGCCCGCGGCCTGTCCCTGACCGCCGTCGCCGGCGGCGATGTAGAGCAGGCCGTAGTCCTTGTCGCCGCGCCTGGCGTTCGGGTTGAAGCCGATCTCCTGGATGCCGTGGACCTGGCCGGCGAAGCCGAGCCGGAGCACCTCCCGGCGGGTGCCGTGGAACGTGCCCGCGGACGGGTCGTCCGCGGTCCACTCGTCGATGACGCCGTGGTAGATCGTGTTCGGCTGCGGCGTCAGGTCCGGGGTCTTCGTCGTGGCGGAGGCCAGCTCGGTGTGGACCGTGTAGAACTTGCCGTTCCGCTTGAAGCCCGGGTCGAAGGCCACGATGCCGAATCCCTGGCCCAGACCGCGGCCGGAGAAGAACTCAGGGGCGAACGTCGCGCCGATGTCGAGGTACTCATGCGGCGTGCCGTTGTCGACCAGGTACATCTTGCCGTTGAGGTCGGGCACGTACATGCGGCCCGAGCCGTCGGGGACCTCGCCGATGAAATTGATCCGGGCCCAGCGCATCAGGCGCGGGTCGACCGGCGGCGGAATGGGCTCGGACTTCGGGAACGAGGCGAATTCTTCGACCGTGAGTCCCAGTCCCGTGGTGATCGGGTTCTCCGGGATCGGATCGGTGATCGGTTGGTCGTCTGCTCGCGCGGCCGTCTGCGGTGATAAGACGAGGGACGCGAGAACACCGACGATCGTCAGAAGGCACCATCTGAGCTTCGTCATCCTGCTACCCGTGGGGTCGAGGGACTGGCGGAAAGCGCTTTCTGGAAGCGCTTTCCCGAAACGTAGGAGAGGTTCTGGGAGGCGTCAAGCGTCAAACTCGCCGTCACGTCCCAGCCCGAGATCGCGGCTCCGGCCGGAATCGGCCAGCACCGCATCACGTGCCCCCGCGTCGGTCCCGAGCCGCTCCGAGGCCCTCCGGTCCGCTCAGTCCGGGGCCGCGGCCGAGGCCGCGCCGAGCAGCCCGCGGATGCGGCGGGTGGCGCGGGCGAACTCGGGCCGCGCCACGGTCGTGGCGTAGTCCCCGTCCTCGGGCAACCCGACCTCGACGACCTGCGCGACCGTGCCGGCCGCTCGGTCATGACCACGACCCGGTCGGCGAGGTAGGCCGCCTCGGTGACCGAATGCGTGACCAGCAGAACGGTCGTACGCGTCTCCCTCCATATGCGGTT
>DASQPY010000756.1:0-9962 GCA_035643735.1 Actinoallomurus sp.
TGGCCTTCTCCGTCGCCGGGATCGGGCCGGTCAGCATGTAGACCGGGTCCGAGCCCTCCACGACGAGGGTGCGGATGCGTGCCCGCGGCGTCAGGTTGTGCTGCTTGACGGCCTCCTCGGAGGCGATGAGCAGCGCGCCGGCGCCGACGGAGATCTGCGAGGCCACGGCCGCGGTGAGCTCCCAGCCGTCACGCAGCGGCTTGAGACCGGCCATCTTCTCCAGCGTGGTGTCCGCCCGGGCACCCTGGTCCTTGGCGACGCCCGCGATCGGGGCGATCTCGCGGTCGTAGTGGCCCGATTCGATGGCCTGGACCGCACGGCGATGGCTCTCCAGCGCGAACTGTTCCAGGTCGCCGCGCTTGTAGCCCCACTTCTCGCACATGAGCTGCGCGCCGCGGAACTGGGAGATCTCCTGGTCGCCGTAGCGTTCGTTCCAGCCCTCGCCGTACGGGAAGGGCATGCCCTTCTCCAGGGCCATGGCCACGCTGGAGCCCATCGGCACCATGCCCATGTTCTCCACGCCCGAGGCCACGACGAGGTCCTGGGTCCCCGACAGCACACCCTGGGCGGCGAAGTGGATCGCCTGCTGTGACGAGCCGCACTGCCGGTCGATGGTCACGCCCGGGACACGCTCGGGCAGCCCGGCCGACAGCCAGGCCGTACGCGCGATGTCGAGGGACTGCGGGCCGACCTGCATGACACAGCCCATGATCACGTCATCGACCGCCTCGGGGTCGACACCCGTACGCTCGACGAGCTCCTTCAGCACGTGCGCGCCCAGGTCGGCCGGATGCACCGCCGCCAGCGCACCCTTCTTCGTACCGACCGGGGTACGGACCGCTCCGACGATGTACGCCTCGGCCACGACGCCTCCAATGTCTCTCGTTAAGGGTTCCGTCCCTAACAACCGAACATTATTCGGTCAGTACGAGGTTACCTCGCCTGGCCATGTTCTCCATGTGACTCTGCTCTCCCGTCCAAGGCAACCTCGACCAATGCTGAGCTTTAGGCTGATCGCCATGGAGTATCCCCCGTGGGACGCACACGAGCTGACTGTCGGCCAGGTGGCAGCACGCAGCGGCGTCGCCGTGTCCGCACTGCACTTCTATGAGAAGAAAGGGTTGATCCGCAGCCGCCGTACGACCGGCAACCAGCGCCGTTACGCGCGTGACGTGCTCCGCCGCGTCGCCTTCATCCGCGTGTCACAGCGCGTCGGCATCCCGCTGAACGACATCCGGGACGCCCTCGCCGAGCTACCGGAGGAGCGCACACCCACGCCGCGGGACTGGGCACGCCTGTCGTCCGCGTGGCGTGGCGAGCTCGACGACCGCATCGAACAGTTGCAGCGACTCCGCAACGACCTGACCGGCTGCATCGGATGCGGCTGCCTGTCCCTCCACCACTGCCGGCTCGCCAACCCCGCCGACCGTCTGGGCGCGCTCGGCCCGGGCCCGCGCCGTCTGCTCACCGACGCGCCACCGGCGTCCACCTAGGGCCTGTCTCGGCGAGGGCCGCCCGTGTGGGGGGTGCGCCGCCGGCCGTGCAGGAGCCGGATGGCGAACAGGACGACCAGCCAACTCGGCCAGGCCAGTACGGAACGACCGGCGTACGTGACGACGCCGAGAACGACCGCGGTCGCGACCACGCCGGCCACCGCGATCAACCGCATCCTGGCCGGTGACCAGGCGGCGTTCTCCGGCTCGGCAGGTGCGGGAAGGTCGGCGGTCAGTGCGCTGAGCTCCCCCATGGTCCTGGCCGAGACGGCCTTGGCACTGCGCTCGCCGAACTCCTCCAGGGTGAGCCGCCCCTGCGCGTACTGCTCCCGCAGGATCTCGGCGACCTCGTCGCGGTCCCGGTCGGCGGCACGAAGCATCGGGTCCATGTTCCGAGTAAAGGCCACCCGCGGCTCCGCGTCATCGGCGCACGGGTGGTCCGGCCTCCACCCCCGGGTGGAACCCGCCGGCTCATCAGCCGACGGGGCTCGCCTTCCGCAGCATGCTCAGATGTTCGCGCAGCGCCGGGAGGGCGGCGTGGGCCAGGGCGGTGACGTCGGGCGAGGACCCGCTCCGGATCTCCTCGCCGGCGGCGGCGATGGCCTTCTTGTGCTCCTCGACCATCGCGGCCACGAAGGCACGGTCGAACCGGCTGCCCGACTTCTTCTGCAGTCGCTGGGCCAGGGCCAGTTGCTCGGGCCGCTCGCTCCGGGGCAGCGCGACGTCCAGATCGCCCGCCACCGCGGTCACCTTCTGGTCGAACGCGCTGTGGTCCGTGGCGAGCATGCTCCCCGCGTGGCGCACCGCCGCGGTCGCGCCCTTCCTCTCGGCGAGCCTGCCGGACTGGACGTCCGCCAGATCGGCCTGGTGCATCGCCGCCAGCCAGGCACGGTCACCGGAGGAGACCGGGGCGCCGGAGGAGACGGGCGCCGTCACGGCCATCTGCCGGCCGCCTCCACTGGCACCACACGCGCCGAGCGCGGTCAGCAGCAGCGCCACGGCGGCGAAGAAGTACGGATGACGTGTCATGAGGTCCCCCCATCTCACCGGGTGCGTGAAAGGGATCGGGAGGCGCTCTCCCCTGCCGGTGAGGTCCTTGTCACGGCCGCGGCCGCTCTCGGCGCCGGCCTCGCTGTTACCGGCGTACCCGCGTCCCGGTGACGCCACGCTGCCCCATGAATTTCGCGCCGGGACGCCCGGAACGGCGGGCGTTTGGAGTTACGCTGGGGCCGGTCGTCCGGAGGAGAGAGTCGTTGAGTGGTCTCGTCACGCTCGCACTGCTGGCGATCCTGGGGGCGTTCATCGTCACCCGGATCATGCGACGCATCGGCCTGAGCATGTCGCGTAGCAACACCTTCGGTTTCATGTTCGCGTTCGTGGTCGTCGTGCTGATGGTCTGGGGTCAGACGCTCAACAAGTAGCGATTTCTCCGAACTCCCGGCACGGGGAACACGTCATATCCGATGCGAAACCCCGATACCGCCGTGGGAGGCGACCCCGTGCCCCAAGCAAGCTCGCAGGCGAACAGCCAGGCGAACGCCACGTCCTGGCACCTGCGCCGGCTTGTGGACTTCGCCGAGCCACGGCGGGACGACATCTGCCTCGACATCACGCCCGGCGGCTCCGGCCTCGCCCTGGCCATCCGCCCGTGGGTGCGCGACGTCATCACCGCCCGGCCCGGCTCGCTGCCCACCGAGGAATTCACCCTGGTCACCGCGTCACTCGCCCTCGGCAGGTCCGACGACCAGACCGCGCTCGTGCACGACCTGCTCCAGGTCTGCGGGGGACGTCTCGTGCTCGCCGACCTGGTACGCACGCGCGGCGGCGACAGTGACCGCATCGAACGGCTGCACGATCCCGCCTACACGACGAAGCGGACCCTGCCCGAGCTGCTCGACGTGCTCAAACGGGCCGGGGGCTGGACCCGCAGGCTCGATGTGTTCACCATCGAACGTCCCCTCGAGCCATGGCTGGCGGATGCGCCCGAACCCGAACGGATTCGCCAGGAGCTCATCGCCGAGCTCGACGGCGGCCCCAGCACCGGTGGCCGCCCCCGCCTGATCGGCAACGAGCTGTGGTTCGCCCAGTCGTGGGCCTTTTTCGCGGTCGAGCCGGTCAGCCGGCCGCGCCTGGCACCAGGACAGCCGCTCCGCTGACCCGGTCGCCGGCCAGGTCGGCGAGCGCGCGGTCGGCCTCCTCCAGCGGGTACGGCGTGACCGTCACCTTCAGGCCGAGCCGGTCCGCGAGCCGCAGGAACTCCTCGCCGTCGGCGCGAGTGTTGGAGGTCACGCTGCGAAGCTGCCGTTCTTGGAACAGGTCGGCCTGGTAGTCCAGCACGGGCACGTCGCTGAGATGGATGCCGGCGATGGCCAGCGTGCCGCCACGGTCCAGACGGCGCAGGGCGGCCGGAACCAGCTCTCCGGCGGGCGCGAAGATGATCGCCGAGTCGAGGGGCTCGGGGCTGGGGTCGAAGGAGTCCTGTGCGGACGCCGCGCCCAGCTGGAGGGCCAGCTCACGTCCGGCCTTCGCTCGCGTGAAGACGTGCACCGCGGCGCCCTCGGCGAGCGCGATCTGCGCCGCCAGGTGCGCCGAGCCACCGAACCCCCAGATGCCGAGCCGTCCGCCGGGCGGCAACTCGGCACGGCGCAGCGCGCGGTACCCGATGATGCCCGCGCACAGCAGGGGCGCGACCTCGATGTCCGGCCGGTCGCCGGGCAGCGGATAGACGTACGCTTCGGGCGCCACGGCGTACTCGGCGTACCCGCCGTCGGCGTCCCAGCCGGTGTAGAGCGATGAGGGGCAGAGGTTCTCCGCACCGCGACGGCAGTAGGAGCAGACGCCACACGTGCTGCGCAGCCATGCGACGCCGACGCGGTCGCCTTCGGCGAAGCGGTGCCCCTGGCGGACGACCTCTCCGACGATCTCGTGGCCGGGCGTCACCCCCGGCAGCCGCGGCGGCAGGTCGCCCTCGGCCACGTGCAGGTCGGTGCGGCAGACGCCGCAGGCGAGCACGCGGACCAGCACCTCGCCGGGGCCGGGCTCGGGCACGTCACGCGTGACCGCCTCGAGCGGCCCCGTCTCGATCGGACCGGGCCTGCGAACCTCCCACGCCAGCACGATTCCAGCGTAGCTTCCGCGGCCTCGGCTAGGACTTCAGCGGAATCTCGAACCAGACGGCCTTGCCGTCGTTGGTGGGCCGAGATCCCCACCGGGCCGCGAGCTGGTCGACGAGGTAGAGCCCACGGCCGCCCTCGTCGGTCTCCCCCGCGCTGCGAATACGCGGAAGCCGCAGGTCCTTGTCGAGAACCTCGACCCAGATCGATCGCTCGCCGCGGCGCAGCCGGAGCGTGAACTCCTTGATCGGGGGCTCGCGCCGGGTGAGATCGGGCAGTTCGTCCCAGGGGTCGTCGAAGCCGGCAGGCCCGTCCAGCGTCAGCGCGCCCTCCAGAACGAGCTCGCGGCGCGGCGCGGGTGTATTGGCCGCGTGGAGCACCACGTTGGTGACGACCTCGGAGACCAGCAGGCACGCGAGCTCGGACTGCTCGTCGAGCATGCCCCAGCTCGCGAACGTCTCGGCGGCCATGCGGCGCGCCTCCGAGACCATGATCGGCTCAGCCTGGAAGGTGCGCTCCTCGACCTGGAGCCGGACCGGTGCGGTACGGACGACCACGATCGCCACGTCGTCGTCGATGTCGCCGGGGACCGCGTCGAAGGCGGCGTTCGCGATGGCCTCGACGTCCTTGCGGTCGGCCCGGCGCACGGACTCGCGCAGCATCTCGCGGGCCTGTTCACGGGTGTAGTGCTCGCCGTTGTCCTTGGGCCGGCGCTCGATCAGCCCGTCGGTGTAGAGCACGAGCGTGGTGCCCGGCGGCAGCTCACGCGTCTCCTCCTCGTAGAGGATCTCGCCGCCGACGCCCGGCTCGCGCACCCCGAGCATGGCGCCCTTGCCGACCGACTCCATGTCGATGACCTCGCCGTCGAGCAGCAGCAGCGGCGGCTCGTGCCCGGCGTTGGCGAAGGACAGGGTGCGCGACCACGCGTCGTAGACGAAGTAGGTGCAGGACACGAGCGGGTGACGCTCCAGCGCCTCGCCCGACTGGCCGCGGACCGAGTCGCGGTAGCGGCGGGGGCTGACCATCGTGCGGACCCACTCGTCGAGCTTGAGCAGGATGTCGGCCGGCGGCTTGTCGTCCTGCGCGAAGGCCCGCAGCGCCGCGCGCAACTGCCCCATCACGGCCGCGGCACGCGGGCCGCGCCCCTCCACGTCGCCGATGACGAGGCCGACCCGGCCCGCCGACAGCGGGATGACGTCGTACCAGTCGCCGCCGACCTGCGTCTGGATGCCCTGACCGTGCGACTCCAGCGGCCTGGCCGGCTCGTAACGCCAGGCGATCTCCAGGCCGTCGAGCTGGGGCGGGCGTTCGCCGGGCAGGAGGTTCATCTGGAACGCGAGTGCCGTCTCACGCTCCTCCTCGAACAGCATGGCGTTGTCGATGGCGAGCGCGACCCGGCTGGCGATCGCGCCCATCAGGTCGCGGTCGAAGCCGTCGTAGTGCGGGTCGGGCCGGCGGCTGATGCCCGAGAGAGCGAGGCTCATCACACCGAGCACCTCGCCGCGGGCGAGCAGCGGAGCCGAGATCACCGACGTGATGCCGAGGTCGTCACCGAGCTGTTTGCTCGCGGCGTTCGGCGCGGTCATCCGCTCGGCCACGACGTCCTCGATGACCACCGCGTCCCTGCGGGCCAGTGCCTTCGCGGCGGGGTGGCCGGACGGGTAGGCGACCGTCTCGCCGACCTCGGCCCAGGTGCCGGGCGGAGCCACCCAGCCGTTGCCGTGCCGGGAGGCCCGGCGCATGAGCTTCTCGCCGTTGAACAGGTCGATGAAGCAGTGGTCGGCGAACTGCGGCACGAGGGTGTCGGCCACCCTCCGCAGCGTCTGCTGGAGCTCCAGCGACGCGGCCAGCCGCTCGCCGATGCGCTCCAGCAGGCCGTAGCGGTCCTGGTCACGCTGGTTGCTGCGGAGCGCCTCGCGGGCGAAGATCACCGTGCCCTCGACCGACCCGGACGGGTGCCGCAGCGGGACCGCGTACGCCCGGGTGTAGACGGTGCTGCCGTCGGCGCGCAGGTTGCAGAACGTGCCCTCCCAGACCGCGCCCTTCAGGACGTGCCGGGCCAGCTCCTTGGCCAGGTCGTGATCCTCCTCGGCGATGCCGAGCGAGAGGATCGACCGGCCGACGTACTCGGTGCCGCCGAACCCCAGAAGCTTTTCGGTGAAGGCGTTGCAGTAGAGGAGGTTGCTGTAGCGGTCGCAGACGATGACCGCCATCTCCGCTTGGTTCAGCACGGTCTCCGGCGGCAGCAGCGCGTCTACGGGAGTTTCACCCCAGCGCTTCATTGGCCTGCCACCTTGCCGTCCCTCGCGCCGTCGACCCCGGGCGTTGCGTGCCTGCTCCGGGTGGTCACCGTCGGACTCCCCGCGCCGTCCTCATCTCTATTGAACGACGAACCGCGGCTTCGGATACGTGGAATGGGCAACTCAGCGCTTGGACACGAAGACGTGAGAGGCGATACGGCTGGGAATCTCCGTCGAGGGGCTGTCGGCTTCATCGTCACGTGTCACCCGGACACCGTCGTCGCCTGCGGCAAGCGTCACCTCACGTCCCGGTTGTATCCCAACCTGCTTGAGTCTAAGCATGAGAGCCGTGTCGCCCTGGACCTGCTCACTGATCCGCCGGACGGTGACGGGTGTGCCGGCGGCCGTCGCGACGTCGGTCATCAGCGCCAGCGGCTCGCCCTGCTGCGTCTCCGGTACGTCCGCGCCGAGCTCGCCGAGGCCGGGAATCGGGTTGCCGTGCGGGCACGTCGAGGGGTCTCCGAGCAGGGAGACCAGCCGGCGTTCGACCTCTTCGGACATCACGTGTTCCCACCGGCAGGCCTCGACATGGACCTCTTCCCACGGGAGCCCGATGACGTTGACGAGAAGACACTCGGCCAGCCTGTGCTTGCGCATCACCCGGACCGCAAGGGATCGGCCGGTATCGGTCAGGTCGAGATGACGGTCGCCCTCGACCCTCACCAGCCCGTCGCGTTCCATGCGCGCCACCGTCTGGCTCACCGTCGGGCCGCTCTGCGACAACCGCTCGGCGATTCGGGCCCGAAGCGGGACGATGCCCTCTTCCTCGAGCTCGAAGATCGTACGAAGATACATCTCCGTTGTGTCGATCAAGCCGTGTGCGGTCAAGGTTTCCTCCAGTTCGCTCTCTGATGCTACGGCCGAACGCGACTCTGCGGGGAGTCGGCACCGGCAAGAGCGATCCTTGTGTGTTCATATACCCGAACGTGAACCGCGCGTGTGGTCTTCCCGCCAGCGAGAAGACCTTTCTTGGCGGTACCTTGGAGGGGCCATGTCACGATTCGATGGAGCGGGACGATACGTCCCACCAGGAGCCGGACTTGACGGGCTGCGCCGCGCCGCCGCTGACTGCCAGGGCTGCGATCTGTACGCCGACGCGACCCAGACCGTCTTCAGCTCGGGCTCGGCCTCGGCACGCGTCGTCCTGATCGGCGAACAGCCCGGCGACCAGGAGGACCGGCAGGGAGCGCCGTTCGTCGGCCCCGCCGGCAAGCTGCTGGACAAGGCTCTGGAGGACGCCGGTATCGACCGGTCCGACGCGTATGTCACCAATGCTGTCAAACATTTCCGATTCAAGCAGGAAGGGCCGGGCAAGCGCCGCATTCACCAGACGCCGGACGCGGCCCAGATGACCGCCTGCCGCCCGTGGCTCGCCGCCGAATTGCACGTCATCGATCCCGAGATCATCGTCCTGCTCGGTGCCACGGCGGCGAAGGCGCTGCTCGGCCCGTCGTTCCGCGTGACGAGACAGCGGGGGCAGCTCATCCCGCGGCCGCCGATCGATGACGAGACCGCGCGGCAGAACGCCTGCTACGTCGCGACCGTGCACCCCTCGGCCGTGCTGCGGGCCGACGACCGCGACGCCGCGTACGCCGGCTTCGTCGCGGACCTGAAGGTCGCCGCGGAGGTCCTCGACTGACCCGTCACGGGTCCGGCCGCTCGGCCACCGGCGTGCGCGCCACCGTCGTGTAGCGGCGGAACGACGGCACCGCGAGCCCGGCCACGACGACCAGGACCGCGCAGGCCAGGCCGCCGCCGGTCCAGGACAGCGTCACCCCGACGACCGAGGCGGTGGCACCGGCGCGCAGGTCGCCCAGCCGCGGGCCGCCCGCGACCACGACGGTGAACACCCCCTGCAACCGCCCGCGCATCTCGTCCGGGGCGTACGTCTGCAGAATCGTCTGCCGGAACACCGCCGAGACGAGGTCGGCGGCGCCGCCCACGGCCAGCAGAAGCACCGCGAGCCACAGTGAACCCGCCAGTCCCGAGGCCGCCACCGCCAGTCCCCACACCGCGATCACGGCGATGAGCGCGATGCCCTGCCGGTGGATCCGGCCGATCCAGCCGGACGCGAGGCCGCCCACGACGGCGCCGATGGCGATCGCCGCCACCAGCCAGCCGACCGCCTCCTCGCCCCCGAAGCGGGTGTCGGCGACCTCGGGGAACAGCGCACGCGGCATCGCCACGCCCATCGCGATGATGTCCACGACGAACGACATCATCAGCACCGGCCGTGTGAACAGGAAGCGCAGGCCCTCGACGACCGAACGCAGCCCGGGCCGTCGGATCTCCCCGCCGATCGGCGCCAGCCGGGGAAGCCGCAGCGAGGCGTACAACCCGACGGTGAACAGCACGGCGTCGATGCCGTACGCGATCGCGTAGCCGCCGTGCCCGATCACCACGCCCGCGAGTACGGGCCCGACGAACGTGGCGACCTGGGAGGCGGTGAAGTTCAGCGTGTTGGCGGCGGGTACGAGGACCGTCGGGAGAAGCCGGGGGATCACGGCGCCCCGGGTGGGTGAGCTGATCGCGAAACCGATCGCCTGCACCACGACGAGACCGATGATCGTCCAGACGCTGCCGACGTCCAGCAGCGCCTGCACGAGCAGTCCCAGAGTGGCGACCCAGGTCACGATGGACGCCATGATCAGAAGCTTGCGGCGGTCCATCGTGTCGGCCACCGCACCGCCCCACAGCCCGAACACGATCAACGGGATGAGGTTGGCGGGGCCGAGCAGGCCCACCCACAGCGAGGACTTGGTCAGGTCATAGACCTGGACCGAGATGGCGACCGAGGTGAGCTGGAAGCCGGTGAAGGACACCGCCTGCCCGAGCCAGAGCCGCCGGAACGCCGGATGCGCCAGCGGGCGCGTGTCGATCGCGGTCCGCCGGGCCAGCCGCCCGGCACGTCCGGACCACGAACCACGCGGCGCCCGGGATGCGCTCCGGACCTCGCCGGTGTCGTCGATGTCGGTCTCGCCGCTCCCGCCGTCGATGTCGGCTGAGGAGGTCGTCGCACGCCGGTCTGAGGATGAGGACTGGGGGTCGGGGCTCAC